>CANFLJ010000008.1 GCA_947447815.1 Chitinophagaceae bacterium
CATGATTGAAATGCATTTCTCCAAATAAGTTGAAGCATAATGGTTGAGAAGATAATAAATTGGTCCACATCCTCTTTTCATCTATTAGTTTTTTATAAATACCGGCACGATTTAGTTCATACTGTACCAATATTTTTATTTTATCTGTGAGAAAGTTGTCCATTCCTTCCCTTGCGAACTCTTCTGGAAGAAAATTGCCATACTTTTCAAATGGGAATCCTTTACTTTCTCTCCATTTACTTTGCAATAGTCTTGCATAGGCTGAAAACTCAGTATCCAGATTTTAATCAACACTGTACTTTATTCTTTCATCTTTAATTGGTCGTAACATAAATATTATTTTTATTGTATATGATATCTATATAAAACGTAATAGGTAGCAAAAAGGTAACACAAAATGGAATATTTATTTTTTAAAAGTGTAAATAATTGCCACCTTTAACCCAAAAAAGTTATGAATTCTTCTACTTTAAATACTGAATACTTCAAATTGGTTTCAACTTTAAATAAGGATTTTGAGGAAATACTCATTGAAAATGAGGTGCATTTTAGAGCTAGTTTAAACTCATTTTCTTTAATTTCATTGAGTAAGAAAAGACCTGAACTTGGTATAAAATGTAATTACAAATCTTATAATCTGACCAATGACCTTAAAAGTTTAATATTAGCTGACATCAAAAAAATAAATGATAAGAAAAATGGAAGATTAACCCCAGAGAAAGAACTACAGTCCTGGATAATTAAGTATGCATTAAACAATAAAGGAAGACTACCCTTTAATGAAGAAATTCATTTCATTACTTCAGAACTAGCAATAATGAATAAGGAGGGGAAAAAGATTGTAAATGATATACTTGGGTATAATAAAAAGACAAATCAATTATGTATAATTGAACTTAAGTCCGATAGATTGTTAACCCGATTAATAGAACAAGTAGATAATTTTGAGCAGATAATTTTAGAGAATACTACATTCTTTAATGAGCTGCTATTTTTAAACGACATTAAATTTAGCAATAGCTTCTCTATTATTAAAATTGTAGTATGGCCATATAACAAGACATCTCCTAAGAAAGAACTAAAGAAAGTTGGGATAGTTGAATACACATACGAACCGTATTACACTTTCAAGCAACATTCATAGTTTAATTCTATTTATCTCTAGCTAAAATTTAATAGAGTTTTGCCTATTGTGTCGCGGAGTTTTGGGGCTACTTTTACTTCTTCTGCAAATTTGTTCCAATGCTTTACGGTGGTATTTATTTCTTCTATGATTGTGGCTGATTTTTTACACTTAATTGTTTCTCCAATTATTAAGAGATCTTCTTTTGTGAAATCTTTTCTTTTATTGTTGATGCTTAGTGCATGCTGGCTTACCCATTCGCTTCCTGGGCGATAGGCATGACAAACATCATAGGCTGGTGCCAATTCCCAGCTCTCTCCTTTTTTGAGCCGGAATGCAAAGTTTTTAGTGTGGTCATCACAGTTTCTTGCTATGACATTGAATACCATTCTTCTGAACATCTGTTCTGTGTCTTTATAGGACAATTTCAATTCTCTCATGGCTTGAAATAACTGTTCGTAACTGAAGCTGTGTACTAAATTAAAATCGAAGTGTTTTAAGGCACAGAAAGTTTGCATGTGGTATTTTGTTTCCCCTCCTTCCCTATCAAAACGTTTGGTCATGAAATGGGCTCTACCATTTTCTTCTAATAACCTTGATGGCATCATCTGCACTCCTGCAGCAATTGCCATGTTGTAATAGGCCATCTCGACCCTACCATAGCCGGTAGACTTTCCTAGCTGGATATCGCTTACTCCATCCAGTTTAATTAACCAGTGTTCGAAACCATGTGGGGCTTTTGTCTGGCCGGATTTTACCTCTCCTGTTTTTTCGTTGTAGGCAATTACTGCCTTTGGACGGGCACCGCCTGCAGAGGTACCTATTTTTAAGATCTCGAGTATTGCTTTTTCTTCTTCCTTCTGCAAGTTTGTTGCAAAGGCTTCTTTTTTAGATAGCATTTTCTGGGCTATCTCTACGAGGCTATTTATTTCGATTGAAAAGGTGTTTTTACTTTCTTTAATCGTTGCCGGTTCAAATTCTAATGCTCCCATTCCTCTGCTACCTATAAAACAAAGCATTTCGACCGGGTTCATGCTGTCCTGTGGTCTACCTTGCTGGGCTAACCACCTATTGATTAGTTGATTACCATATTTATCAGGCAGTACGTCTGCTAATAAGCCTGGTAATCCTTTGAAGGTATCGTATTCGGTGTCTTTATTTTTTCGGAGTTCGGGAAATGAGAATACTTTTTTGGTAGAATTTACTGGCATTTTTAGTGGAGACAAATCCCAGTTGAGTCTTTTGAACTTTGGATCATATTCAAAGCTGGCTATTCCTGTATTTTCATCCCAGGCTACTGCTCCTACTAACTCGCCCCATATTTTGACTAATGCTGTATTCATTTTGATTGTTTTGGCTGTACTATTTTTAAATCTTGCTACTGGCTCTTCTACGTTTATTCATTTCCATTTTAGCCAGTGCTAATGGGCTGATAGTTTGCTGGACCACAAAAGCTTCCATGAGCTGCAATTGATCGAGTACTCTTAATACTTGTATTAATGTTGCTAATGTTACGGTTTCGCCACGCTCTAATAAACTTAAGGTAGAACGGCTTATACCGGCATCTTTTGCCACTATGTCCTGTGTTTTGTTTTGTTCTATACGATGGTGCTTAATAAAGGTGCCTATTTGTTCTGCGAGCGCTTTATCGCTCATAGCATTCCATTTTTTGTATGATATATCGTTCATAAAGCTTCTTTTTGTGTGTTAGTGAATGATAACTCATGCAAAAGTAGTATTTATTTAATTACAAGCAAATAATGTATGATAAATCATTCACAGATTGATTATAATAGCATTAATGAATGATATATCATTCAAAATACCTGCCGTAAAATACTTAATTATTTTGCAACAACCATTATTTACTACTCCATATTCCAAACTAATTTTAGGAGTCTTTTATGTACCTTTTTGAGTGTAGAAATTAAATCATCTTCACTTGGAAGCTCTCCTATTACCAGATCTTTAAATGTAGTACGATAAGTTGTTTTGATTCTATTCCAAGTTTCTTCCGGGTTATTAAAAACAAGTGCCTTTGCTGGATGAATCTTTAGCCATTCATTGTTATTCTTGAAACTTATTACATCGTCACTACCAACAATATTGAGTAAGGTATCAAATTCATTGCTTTGAAGAAAGACCGCTACTTCCTTATTTAAAAGCATTTGATGTATGTCGTAAATATGCCTTATTTTATTTGATAAATCTTCGTAAGGATTTTCAGTTTGAGAGAAGCGGACCAGACTCATTATCTTTTCGCACAAGGTTCTTTCTTTACTCAACACTTTTACAGCAAATGGTTGCATAGCGTATTGTTCAATCAACGTAAATTGTTTAGTAGCATTCATCATTTCTGCTATATAACAAGTTATTTCAGACATTATAAACGGTTCTGAACTGCCTAACCAAGTTGCTTCTACAATTATTTCTTCTCTTATCTGACCGAAAGTACCTTGAAAGTTTTGCCTGGTATATTGATGAGCCGTTTTACGTATCATTCCTCTTTTATTGGTAACCCCAGCAATTGTTATCTCCGGCATTATTGTACTCACCGCATCTGTGATATCCTTCAGCTTATTTTTTAATTGATTACCAGATTCTCCCTGATTGTTTAATACTACCATATCTACATCTTCGGAAAATCTTTGTATTAATTTATGGCATTTAGAAAGTGCTGTACCGCCTTTAAATACTGCTTCTTCGGCTATTGGTGAATGGAAGATAGCATACAGGGCAACTGTTACCCAGTAATCTTTTTCAATATAAATTTCCTGTATATTAAATCGCTGGGCAGTAGCTATTACTGCATCCTCAAAAAGCTGTTTGTTGGTATGTAGATTCATGCTATCTGATATTCCAGTTTTCGATGGTTGATAATTGTTCTTTTGTTATCCCGAATACAAAATATGTTAGGGGATTAATGCTCTTTTTTAGTTGTATAAATGTTTCCTCTGGATTTAATTTATTTAATAAAGCACCTAGTAATGCCCGAACTCTAGGAGGATATTTTATTGCCACTTTGATCAGCTTTTCTTTGTCTTTATCACTGAGCTTTTTAATAGATTGCAATAGGATATTTATTGTCTGGGTTTTATTCGTATCTGGAATTATTTTAAAATCCTTCAGCACATCCAACAATTCCATTAATGCATAATTATCGTTTGTAACATCTGCATAGCTTTTAACAGAACTTACTTGTATGTTTCCAACCTTGGTTACTATTCGTTTATCTCTGGTTGCTAATTTGATATTTTTAGGCACCTGGGTAGTTAGCTTCATTCTGTTGTATAATGAAGTTCCTGTAATGTATGCAATTCGTCTGTTGCCATTAAAAAGGAATGGCCTTAGCAATTCCTCTTCTTTTGGTTTAAGACTACCGAAAACAGTTTGACGAGGCTTATAAAATACCCCAGTTGAAGCTCTACTTATCAGGCCTTTTTTAATTAATCTTTCTATTGCTTTAGTGGCTGCAGGATATTCCTCCTGATTAATAGATAGTTCCTGATACTTAAAAGTGGTACCCTCGGGCATCTTTAGTATTCTTCTTTCTAGTTTTACAGCAACAGTCATAATAATTGTTTTAACGGAACAAAGGTATATAAAAATACTAATTGTCAAGTAAACTGTGCAGAATACTTGACAATTTACATATATATTATATTAATTATGTTTAAATATAGAGGAAAAGGAATGTCGTTATTTACCAAAGAGATTGAAATAGTTATTTAAAAACCCAAAGTAGTGTTGGTCTTTTGGATTTACGCAACATACTGTCTACTATTTTCATGTTTCCATTAGATAATGTTGGACTGCCACCCTTCCGGAGATCCTTTTGGGAATATCTCGTTTTCTGACATCATTTCCCAGGAGTGAAGTACAATAAAACGTTTTGAGGCATTGCTATTGGAGGAGTCTAAGCCTATGAGGTTATATTTTACTTTTATGCCCCATTCACTTACTCCCCTATCAGCTATTTTGTATTTGCCCAGTGATGAACAGTGGCTACCATCAATATTACTAAAAACTGGATTGTCTCTAGAGGCATCTTTACTCCAACGGTTTCTGTAACAGCCATGCCCTACCAGCATGCTATTTGTTATTTTATTTGTTTTGAAATCCCATATAAAAAACCTGTTTAATCCGGAGTGAATATTCATGTCTACTAAGAAACAGAAATCTTCGTTGAATTTTTTCTTTTTACAATAGGCTTTGGCTTCTTTGGCTTTATCTGTAATTTTAATGGGATTGAAATTGTGCTTAACTGTATCAACGAATGTTTGTTTCTGATTGGGTGTACTATCATTTTTACAATTGGAAAGGAATACACACAATAAACAAGTAAACAATATAGTAATCCTCATCTTTAATAGTAGCCTTGTATATTTAGAATTTGTGCTTATTTTTTACCGAATAACAGCTTTAATAGACTAACTCCTATTTTCTTTTCTATGCCAGCCTTAGTGGTTGGAATACCTGTTTCGCGGGCGAACTTCTGTTTTGCCGAGGTAACACCTAGTGCTCTTTTCCAGGAGAAAGAGAATCCGTATTTGTTGGCCATAGTATTTTAGTTACCGGTTAATAATTTACTACAGTTGTATTTTCTCTTTCTTGGTTTATGAGGAATAGACTCTGTTCTGCTATGGTTTTTTCTACCCATAGATCCTCTATTTGTTTTCTGGATTCTGATTTTACCTTTTGAAGTTGTTTTTCGTAAGATAATTTGGACCAGTATAATGCTATGGCTGCACCTAGAACAAAGGCTGTTGCTAATACAATGTATAATTCCATAATGATTGATTGAAGCATAAATGTATCTGTGGAGTAATGGATTTTTATTTGATGTGCAAAAGTATTTTTAGACTGGTGTAATTAACATGCGAATGTTTCTAAGTTGAGATTGATTTGTTGCTATTGCAATTTACACAAGGTTGCAAAGTTTGCAAAGTCTGCAAAGTTTTTATTACTGAAATGATATAATGAATGGCTGTTTTTAGGTTAAATGCACATATTAACTAAAGCAGCTGTAAGCTGAAATGTATTACGTCACAGCCACAGGCAGTGACGAGTGACACTCCGAGATTTAGTAAGCTGTGCCGAGATGGGGATTTTATATATGAGGAAAATACAATTGCACAAACAGGAACACAGGCGCCACCTGCGGGTTCTAAGCTTCAATATATTAATTTTGAAGAAGGGCGTATTCGTGTAATGGGTACACCTGTTCCTAGCTGCAATTCAGCACCCAATAGCCAATGTTATGATTATTCTTTTTTACAAGGAAATATTAGCATGCCTGGAAATAAACAAGGTGCTTTCGATTATTTTCTGCGTGATAATCAGGAAAATGTTAGAATGATTTTAACCGAAGAAACCCAATCTGGTGGTGCTACCTGTACTATGGAAAAATCTCTTAATGGAGATAATAACAGAAGGTCAAAGGAGGAAGCAATTTTTACGCAAACTGGCGACGGTACCTTCAATACAGATAATGAAGTAGATAACACAGAATGTGCTGTAAGCCAAGTGCCGGGATGGACTGTAGGTTCACAGCAATCCCCGGCCAGTTATGCTTTGCCTTTAGGTGCTTATGTAAGTAAAATATCTGCATCACCTTCATCTAAGATTGGGCCCAATTCTCTTCTAAAAGTAATGGCTGGCGATAAAATATCTGCTAAAGTAATGTATTACTTTACAGGCAATGCAATAAACGACCCTCATTCTACCCCATTAGATGAAATGGTACAAGTTTTAGCTGGAGCAATGACAGGTACTAATGCCGTTGCAAATTTGAGTGATAAAAGCAATGCAGTTGCGCAAATCGTATCTACCTATAATACTAATGATCCTAATTCTGTAAAGAATTTTTTACCAGATCATAATTCTTTTGGAAACAATTTACCCAATGCAGGACTTACGATACTTTTCTTTGATGAAAGATTTAGTTTTGTAGGGCACATAAGTTATAACGAGGGATCGCAAGTTGCACCTATAAGCGATCTTGGTTCCGATGCTACAAGCGGCGGTCAGGGAAGTTTCTTAACTTTGCCCGACATTAAAGCACCCAAAAATGGGTATGTTTTTATTTATATAAGCAATACCAGCAATGTGCCGGTCTATTTCGACAATTTAAAAATAAGTCACGAAAGAGGTAAGATTATGGAAGAAGATCATTACTATCCTTTTGGGTTAAAAATTGCCAGTATTTCAAGCCACAAAATTGGCGATTTGATGGATGGTCATCTACAAAATAATAACTTATTGAATGATAAAGAATTAGATGATGATGCCGATCTTAATTGGTACGATTATGGATATAGAAATTATGACCCTCAAATAGGCAGATTTGCGCAAATTGATCCACTAGCATTTGATTATGAGTTTAATAGTACTTATAGCTATGCAATAAATAATCCTGTCGATTTTATTGATAAGGATGGATTAGGTCCTGTTGGTTTTGCGCAGGTTCTTAAGCAGTTTACTTGTCCTATAGGAGGAGGTGGTGGAGCAGCAGGAGGTAGCTTGGCTGCATTTTCCATTGTGTACGATGTAATAAGTGTTGCAACCCACATTGTTTATGCATTTCAATTGCATGATCAGTTTTTATCAAGCTGGGTAGCAATACATGCATATTCAGACGCCGCTGTTAAACAAATTAATGGTGGAAATGATAATCAAAATCAACAAATTAATAAGTATACCGGTTCTGGTGAAAATAGAGCTAAAATTGCACTAAAAATGGTACGCGAAAGAAAAATAAAGTATAAAAATGAATTTGGGAAGAAAAGAACTGGAGATGATGATGAAGATTTAGAATATATGGATTGTAGTGAACTAGTAAACAGAGTATTAAGAAAAGATGGAATGATTGAAAAGAATGTTGATTTTGACAGTCATAGTCTTAGAAAAAAGTTTGATGAATTAACTGATAATGGCCAAATGGAAAAAGATTGGAAACCTCAAGTAGGTGATATTTTTATTCAAGATGGAGAAGAAAATCATCATACTGGAATAGTAACAAAAGTATATGATGATGGTTATATAGATATTGTTGAAGCATATGGGGTAGATGCGCCTATAAATTATGGTGCAAAATATGATCATGCGGGAAATTCAATACATAAAAAAATCACTTTAGAAAAAAATCCGGGAGCTATTGGTTACTATAGGCCAACCAAAAATTTTAAACCGATTAAACATAAATAATAAATATATAGCAATGAAATTTATTTTTAGTTTTATATTATTTTTTTTGATGTATTTACATTGTTTTTCACAACAACCGTTATTAGTAAAAAGCGTCAATGAATCAGATTGTTTTAAAGTAAAATTAAAATATCAATTTAATCAACCTATGTTGAGTGTAAATTCATTTTGCAAACTAGATAGTTTTTGGTTTATTGCATATTATGATAATATTTATCAGTTTGATTTGAATGGACTATTTTTAAGAAAGTTACCATTGAAAAGAAATAGCCCTAATCTTTCAAGCAAATATTGGATAAATAGTTTCAAGATATCAAAGACTAGTAATCAACTATTTGATTTAATAATAGATGCAGCAGATTCCATTTTTTATTATAATGACAAATTCGATCTTTTAAAAGTAAAACCAATATGTTCTAGCGGCAGAGCTGGATACATTTATGAAAGTAGTTTTTTTAAGAGATCGGCTTATAAATCATGTATTCCAGTAAGCGACAACTTTGAAATTATTGATCAGATAATTGTAGTTAATGATAATGAACCAGATAAGGTTATAGCTAATGTTAAAAATATCAGTGCTAACAGTTTGTTCATAAACAATAAAGGTGATATAGCTTATTTCTGTTTTAAAGACTCAAATGAGATTAAAATTTTCACTTACAACCAAGAGAAAGATAGTTATGATCATATAAAAATTATTCCGATAAAAAAAGGAAGGCATATTTTCGGTGAAGATGTTCAGATTATTGCGGAAAAAGACAATTTTTTCTATGTAAGCTCTTATACTGATGCATTAAAGGAAAAACAGGTTTTTGAAACAATATTTAAAATTGATACTTTAGGAAATATTATTAAAACAGATACTTTGCCAAATATATTACAAGAATTATCTAAGTCAAAAATAAAAAGTATTCAGAAGATGAATAGTATCAGTTTTTCTAAATTAACTAAATTTTATTTTGATGGTGAACATACTTTTTATCTTAGGATTACAAAAAATGGAACCATAATTAGAGTGATAGAATAAAATAATATAATATTACTATCATTTTGATTGTAATGTATAAAAATAAACGCAAATTAGAAATGAAGTTTAAATATAAATAAAAAAAGTGCTTTCTAGCATCCAATTCTCGGCACAGCGTACAAACAATCAGAGTGTCACTCGTCACTGGCTGCGCCTGTTTCGTAATCCCTTACAGCCGCGTTTATATATTTGTAACAGTATGTATAATTTTTGACATTGTATTAGAAATAGAATGATCAATTTTTACAATAATTGTTTCTAGAAGTTTATAATCTTTAAAATAGAAATATTGATGGTTATGTTCATCGCTTTACTTTTGTGAAATTCCCCATTCGCGCCTGGTCTAACCAATGAGCAGAAACGAGTTTTGATAAGTAAGAGTCTGCAGAACGGTTTTTGATACCGAAACGATCATCTGCCAGCTGGACAGCATCTTTTCTTTTGAAAGTATCTGGCAAGGCATCGAAAAAGGATTTCATTGCTTTATCTGTTACTGAACCATTTTTGGGTAATTCTTTGAACATGAATACCGCATGCTCCTGGTAAACTTTGACCATTTGTAAGGCGATATCAAAATCTTCATCAGAACAAGTGAAAGCTGCAGCAGCTTCTGCATTGTCGAAATATCTAAGGGCTGTCAGAATCATGGACAGTCGGAAAAGGATTAGGCCGAGCCTTTTTGAAGTACTAGAAAGGTCTTCGCTGATAAAAGTAGATAAGGTATTTAAACAATCCTCGCCGTAATTATTCAGCCGGTCCCACTGATTGGGTGTAAGATGAAATAAGGTTTGCTCTTGTGTATCGAGAAATTCTACAAAGTTGGACACTCTATAAGAAAGGTCTTCATAATACTTGGAGAGATTTAAGCCATTCATAGTCGGGCCTGCTTTTATCCAGATGCTTTCGGATTTGAATACATAAAAGATAAAACGGCTAAACAAACCATCTTCTGCAGATTTAATAAGGCCTTCTACTTGTCCGGGCGTGCCAGCAAGTGCTACTGAGAGCCTAGGCATTTTTAGTTCGATCCATTCTTTATTTGTCTTGCGACTATACGAAACGGGCTCATGATGGAAAGCCTTTCTTAGTAAATCGGAATAGCTGCCCCAATCCTGTTTGAGGACATTTCCCATGGTATCGGCTTCGGTTTCGCAGAAAATACCTTGCTCATCCCCTTCTTTTAAATGCTGGATGATACGGGCAGAACTATTATTGGCCGGAATGTATAAGACTTTGAAAGCAGGCTCCTCGGGGAGTTCGATATTGGAAACATTGTCTTTTGATTTCTGCACTACTCTCCTATACTCTGCCATTTCCATTTCGTAGAACTTCCTTTTTGCTTTGCTTTCGTCTACCAGTTTATTGTGGTACTTATCGCCCAGCTGTTTGGAATATGTTAGGGCACCTTTGCCACTTGCTGCCGGAGCGATAATGAAAACAAAGAGATTGCTGTAATGCTCTTTGCCACGATATAAGCCCATGACATTGCGCATACAACCGCTAATGACTGATAGTGCACCTGTGATAAATATGTCTTTCTCGCGGCGGTCTTTGAGAACCATACAACCATCTTTGAGTATTGCAGGGAGTTTATCGTAGATGGATTCGGGCAAATAGGGCATTTGCATGAGCAATTCATCTTTTGTGGGAGGCGAATAATCCTCGGACTTTGCAGACTTTGCAAACTTTGCACTCTCGTGTAAATTATTGCGGTATGCACTTTGGATGGTTTGCAACTGCTCTTTTGTATCTAAATCGTAGTTTGAGCCGATAAATGACTCGGTGAAGCTTTGGGGAATACCCAGGCGATTACAATTGCAAGCGAGGTGATGTATGAAATTATTTCTATTGCCGCTGGTATAAGTGTTTTTTCGTTGGGTAAGTTCGACCGACCAAGCCATTGAAGAGTCGAAATCGACTATAACAGGCCATTTAGAGGGCTTAAATATTTCGGAGGGGATATCAACCACCATTGGTTTAATGGGCTGAATATCAACATGATACGGTGTAGCATTGATATTGCGATAGCAATTGGAATCGTAAGACATGAAACAAAGTCGGCAAACATCTTTTCCTGAAGGATCTATTTTTAGCTGCAGCTGGGTTTCAAAATAAACAGCTACCTGGGTAAAAGCTAGTTTATGGTGTTCCTCCTTGCTATCGACCAACACGATAATCTTTACGCCATTGCCACTGGGGCTAATGAAAGCGGCAAAGGTGAAAGGGTAAGCAGCTACCTTTTGAATGATGGCCGTTGCCTCCGATGGAGTTATTTTATCGATATCTATAATAATGTGATTGCTATACTCGGATAGCAAGGAAGCCTTTCTGCCATTGTTGAAAGTACCGGAAGGCGTGAAAGCGGGTAGCTGTTTCTTTAACTGATCGGCTGCTGCAGTATTGCCCTTTGAAAGCTGCTTGCGGAT
This sequence comes from Chitinophagaceae bacterium, assembly GCA_947447815.1. Taxonomy (GTDB): domain Bacteria; phylum Bacteroidota; class Bacteroidia; order Chitinophagales; family Chitinophagaceae; genus CANFLJ01. Next base: position 11,783 of record CANFLJ010000008.1, read on the forward strand.
TTCGGTTATCTCTTGTTTGTACTTACCTTCTTTGATTGACTTGGTAATTAAAATCAAAGATTTGTCCTCTACCCATGTAGTGTAATTGTGAAAGATGGAAGCCTTCATAACAATTAAAAATTAAGAATTAAAAATTGAATACAGATCCTTTCTTACTTTTTGAAGGCTTTGAAGTAGTGCTTATTTAAGAGGGTTTCAATATCGGATAAACGATAGTAAATTTTATTGCCTACCTGGGAGAAAGAAATGAGTCCGGAATCGCGGTAATTCTGGGCGGTACGTTTGGAGATTTTAAGGATGGCCATGACTTCGACATTGTCGAGCCATTTTTCTTTTGGTTCTTTTTCTTTTGCATCTAAACGCTTATTAACTGCTTCAATTTTCTCTACTATTTGATTGAAGGCTTCTGACTGGATAGTGATAACTTCCATAATTGTATGTTTTTAGTTGTAACGTTTATTGTTACAATTGCAAAGCTGCGTATATAAAAGCAACAATTGGGGTTGTAAGGGGTTGTACAACCCTTTACACTATTCAATGCCAGTAAGGGTTTGATGGGTGTTATTTATTTTTAAAACCCTATTATTTTTACTAAACAATAGCTATTTTTTTGGGGAAGAACCTTAATTCGAGCATTTTGTCTCATAGCCGACAGGCAGCCTCACCCCCAACCCCTCTCCCGAATGAGAGGGGAGAAATACAAATACAGCACCACTGCTGTCTCCTTATCACTTCCACAGAAGTGGAAGCAATATTTCTGCTATCGCAGAAACCGGACCGGCTGATGTGGCTTATGTATGAACGGGTGATTAAGCGGATACTTGAAGTTTTGTTTGGTTTAACTATGTTTATACTATGGAGAGTCAATTGATCTGTCCTGGTTATTCTTTGCGTAAATTCTCGAGCATTTTGAGTAAAATGGGCTTCCAAAACTTTATAACCGATGGATCAACGGCACTATTAAGGTTGTTTAATTTGGCTACAGTAGGACCTGCATCTTGTTTGCCAGTGGTTAGAAAATTGGCTTCTATAAACTGGTATAACTCTTTTTTTGTTTGAATATCAAAAATGCTAGGATTGATGTCTGCTAACATTTTGAAACAATATGCCAGCTGGGGTACCGTTAGATTCATTTTCATTTTTATATTCTGGAGGAATGCTTGTTGTGGTTGGTAATTAGGGAAGGCATTATTATCTACTCCATGATAATAATGAAAAGAATTTTGTTCTTCTATCTGTTCACCCAAAAATATCATGACCTTATCGATATAATAACAGGAATAGTAATTGTAAAAATCCTCCTGAATACTGGCTGTATTTTTATTGAAACCCAGCGCAGCTGCTTCTATAGCTGTGGGCGTATTGAGTGCTAAGATTATGCTTATTGGATTGTTAGTTTGATTATGTCTGACTTCGTCTTCTGAATTGATATGATATAAGTTTAGCCAAGGCTGTATATCGTTGAGCGTTATTTTTCCTTTTTTACGTTTTAACTCAAACTCATAGCGGACACTATTTAAGTAATGCCTTTTGTGGTCCTTTTCGATATTGCCAAGATTATAATACACCTCTTTTCTAAAATACTCCATATTCTCCTGTAGCATTAATTTAAAACTAAAGGTGGTACCTGTATTGGGCGTGTAACAAATTAAGTGACTGATAAAGGAATCTGTATCGCGGTGCTTTAAAATTTTAGTAGTAGGTGTTTCTACTGTAATAAAGGATGGACAAAAGCCAAGTAAGCCATTTTTGAAATCGAGAAACAGGCCTGTTATGGCTTCTGAATATAAATGGTAGTGTTGTGTGTAAAGATTCCAAACATCATTGGCAAAGCCAGTTTGATAGGATTGCTCATTGAATACTACATGCTCAGGCTCCAGATAATGATGGTGATAATAGCTGAGGAAATGGTAGCGGCTACTTGCAATGGAATAAGAATGTGTTTGAAACTGGTTGTCGGCTAGTGAAAGGGTTCGGTAAGCTTCTTTACCATTCATGGGTTTGATTTGGTCAAAAAAGGATTTTGAAAATATATTTAATAAATCACCCTTGATATAGGAGTTAATGGAACCAATATCAAGGGATTGCCGGGGATACTCTGTCTCTGACTTTTTGATATAAACACTTGCCTTGAAGGCAATATGTTCTTCTAACTTTTGAACTGAAAATATTTCATTAGACATTTCATTCGTTGGTTGACTATGGGTAAAGGTGCAGGCTTTTGCTAGTCGTTGAACAAATCCATTGCTTTATCGAGCTCTTCATTGACAATCTTAGCATATATCTGTGTTTCTTTTATTTGGGAGTGCCCCATGAGCTTTGATACTTTATCAATAGAAATGCCCTTGCGGAGTGCACGAGTAGCCCAGGTATGACGGCTAATATGAAAGCTTATATGTTTGTTAAGGTTTGATTTTTCTGATATTATATTTAAGTTTTTATTGATTAAAGCTGAAGAACGGCTTAAAGCTTTATCAATAGCCAATGGATCTTTCATATCTAAATCTTCTGGAAGATTAGGGAAAATGTATTTATTTGGTGATGGAGATAAGGGCGCATACTTATTCATAATATCTAAAGCCTTCTGCGGTACCTTAATAGATATTTGTCCGCCAGTCTTTTGCATAGTAATATTCAAGCTGGCGCCATCGAAATCCTTCCACTTTAGTTGTAGCATGTCGGACACTCTTATACCACCGGCATAAGCTGCGAACACAAACATATCCTTATGCATCTCCACTTTTGTTCCTGGCTTATGATGGTAGTCTTCGATTAATTTCAATTCTGTTTCTGTCAGGTATTCCCTATGGGTTTTCTCTTCCTTGATTTTGAATTTATTGAACGGATTAATACTTAAATCTATCAAATCTCTGTTATAAGCTTTCTTGAACATCTGGTTTATTAGCTTAAAACTATTGATACAGGTATTGGTTTTGTTATTCTTTTTGACTCTCAAATATGTTTCATACTTATATAAATACTCGGTATCGATATCCTGAAAAGTTAATCCGGTATTCTCGGCATAATCAGAGAGCTTTTGAATGATGCTTTTGTTTTTATCATAGGTACCAATTTTACCTGCAGTTTTAAATTCTAAGTAAGCAGTTTCGGCAAATGGGAAAAAAAGTACTGGAACTTTGCCATAGACTTTTTCTTTCAGCTGCTTATTTGTAGTGGTTTTGGAAAGGGTTTCATGCTCAAACACCTGGTCCTGAAGCTCAGTAAATTTGTTTGAAAGGAAGGAATTGAGCCTTGCACTGTTGGGGTGCTTGGATTTAATTTTGTTTTTTTCTGTATCCCAAAGGTCAATATGTACCATTAAAGAGGAAGCAATATAGCTTACTTTTCTGTTTTTTATAATACGAAAATGGATAGGGCATTCGTCCTTTTTATTCATTTTATCTTTACGAAATACCATGAGAACTGTAGCCATAGGACGTGTTTTTAATTCTCGTAAATATACGCATTTAAAAGCAAAGTGGGGTAAACAATGGGGTAAACATTTGTTACATTTACTAACATTTCCTTACTTTTGCATGCTTTAACCAAATGTACTAGAGACCTAGTGGTGTTATGTTTGAGGGTAATGTGATGAAAATCGACGAATCAAAGATAATCCTGACGGGGTCACAATAGAAACTAAACACTCATTGAGAATGGCAACATTTACAATGAGTGTTTTTTTATAATGTATTTTGAATAAAATTTAGTTTTTAATTAAAAAAATATATTCCATTTATTATTTTTCGATTAAACTAAAACCTATTTTAAATAATAAAATACAACCTAGTACATTTGCGCACTATTTTA
>CANFLJ010000009.1 GCA_947447815.1 Chitinophagaceae bacterium
CCAGCAACTTTAACTAACAAATAATAAGGTCTCGGGATTCTTTTATCCTTTTTATCAAAACCTTATCAGAACTAACTTTAATTTGCAGCTTGTAGTATGAAAAAAGTATTGATTGTTATAGCTTTTGTAGGGATGATAACGGGGTTGCTTTACGCACAGTCGCCCAATTGCTGGAAACTCATTTTCAGCAATAAAACCCTGATAGCCGGCAATTTGCAGGAACATAAATCCGTTGCATTGCCCAGCCACAAAAAGGGAAATCTTAAACTGGTATTTACGGCCGATCTGCATCCTGCCGAGGTAAACCGTAGCTTTCTTTTTATGGATCAGAAAAGAAAAGAATTGTTCAGAGTTGCTACCATTCATAACAAAAATTATGCATTGGTCTCTATCGATACCCTAAAAAAGAAAACGGTCAGTATGCCTTTTAATATTTATACAATTGCAATACCTACCGATTCTATGGTAGCAATGACCATCAGAGTGAAGCCTATATTACTAACAAGCGTTTCCTGGCAATAGAACATATCATGAAGAGAAAATTATTGTTTTTTATCAATCCTATTTCAGGAACAAAGAATAAGAAGAACATCGAAGCAATTATTCGCAAAAAATGTTTGAAGAACGAGATCTATTTCGATATTGCTTATACCAATGCCGAAGGAAAATATCATCAGATAGAACACAGGATAATAAAGGAAGGCTTTACCGATATCATCATGGTTGGTGGCGATGGTACCGTGAACCAGTTAACCAGAGAATTAAAACACTTAAACCTGCCTTTTGGCATCATACCAATGGGTTCGGGCAATGGACTAGCCAGAGCAGCCAATATACCCACCAACTTCTTGAAGGCGCTACGCAATGTGTTTCAGGATCATACCATGGAAGTAGATGCTTTTATGGTAAATGATCATTACTCCTGTATGCTGAGTGGTGTAGGACTAGACGCACAGGTGGCACACGATTTTGCACAGAAGTCTTCCCGCGGATTAATGACCTATACCCAACAGAGTATTATCAATTACTTTAAAGCACATCCTTATTTCTTTGAGATAGAACTGCCCGATATGTCTTTTTTTACCGATGCTTTCTTTATTAGCATTGCCAATAGCAATCAGTTTGGCAACAATGTAACCATTGCGCCCAAGGCCAGTCTGAACGATGGTTTACTGGATATTGTGGTAGTGCAGAAGATGCATAAATCCAAGTTGCCTTTTGCTATTTTAAAACAACTGAAAGGGGACAATAAACTACAGGATATGGTGGATAAGGTGAGTAAGAATAATATTCTTTATTTTCAAACGCCGTCCATTACTATTCACAATACCAAGCTTGCCCGTGTGCACATAGATGGAGAACCAGTAGAAACTATTGAAACTATAAAAGCAAGCATCATTCCCAAAGCATTCAAACTAATAGTCCCCCAGCAATAGAATATGCATAAAGAATATAGCATGTATTCTTTTAGTTTTTCTTTTTTTAGTCTTTAGTTTTTGTATTCAGTTGTATTCAAACAAACATACTTTGTTGCCAGATATTCCTCCAGCCCATACCTGCTCCCTTCTTTACCAAAACCACTTTGTTTCATGCCACCAAAGGGTGCTTCGGCATGCGATATAATGCCTTCGTTAATGCCAATCATGCCATAATCCAGTTGCTCCATTACCCGGTAACAACGACGCACATTTTCGGTAAAAAAGTAGGCAGCCAGTCCATAAGGAGTATCATTGGCAAGCGCTATCACATCTTCCTCCTTATCAAAAATATATACTGCTAATAGTGGGCCAAATATTTCTTCCTTACTCAGGTCCATTTCAGGAGTACAGTTGGTGATAATAGTGGGATGGATATACAAAGAATCTGCTTCGGTGTCGGGTATACCAGCAATGATTTTGGCACCTTTGTTTTCAGCATCTTTTATAAAGGCAATCACCTTATCCTTTGCCTCCCTGTTTATCAATGGTCCAATGCTGGTATCGGTCAGCAATCCATTGCCGGTAACTAGTTTTTCTACAGCAGCTTTAAGGACTTCTATATAAGGGTAATAAATGCCCGTCTGCACATATATCCTGTTGGCACATACACAGGTCTGTCCGGCATTCCTGAATTTGCTGGCCATGGTAGCACTAACGGCTACTGCTATATCAGCATCATCAAATACTATCAGCGGGGCATTGCCACCCAGCTCCAGCGAAAGTTTTTTTAAGGTAGATGCAGATTGTTCCATCAGCAGTTTGCCTACCTCGGTAGAACCCGTAAAAGAAACTTTTTTTACGGAAGGGTGCGTAGTAAGTACCTTACCTACTGCAGCGGCAGCGGTACTGGTAATAATATTCAATACGCCTTTGGGCAATCCTGCCGCTATAGCCAACTCCATTAGCAATAGTGCGCATAAGGGCGTTTCTGCTGCTGGTTTTAATACTACGGTACAGCCTGCAGCAATGGCCGGTGCCAGTTTGCGGGTAACCATAGCTACCGGAAAGTTCCAGGGAGTAATAGCCGCTACCACACCAATGGGCTGCTTGATGGTAAACAGTCTTTTGCCGGCAGCGGGCGAAGGAATAGTTTCGCCATAGCTTCTTTTAGCTTCTTCGGCAAACCACTCTACAAAGCTGGCTCCGTAGCTAACCTCTCCTCTTGCTTCGGCAATTGGTTTTCCCTGTTCCAGCGTCATAGTATGGGCTATTGCTTCGGTATGTTCTGTAATCAGCAAAAACCATTTATGCAGTATCTTACTTCTTTCTTTTGGGGTAGTAATGCTCCAGCTTTCAAAAGCGGTAGCAGCAGCTTCTATAGCCTGTTCTGTTTCGGCAATGCCAAGGTTGGGTACGGTAGTAATTGTTTCGCCCGTAGCCGGGTTGGTAACATCAAAACAGATTGGAGAATAGATCCATTCGTTATTGATACAGGCAGCAAATGGTTGGGATAATCTATTGTGGATGTCTATCATATCGGTTTCCTCCTGCCTCAAAAATAGGTATGTCAAAGGAGATTAAGAGTAAGAATGGTAGACTGTGTATAAAACAAACAAGCTATCAGCTTTGAATACAAGCGTATTTGTAAAAATAAGGAGAATGATTTGAGTGACTAAAGTGATGATTTCTTCGCGGGACTGTCTACCGAGTTCGCGAACCTGTGTGATTTGTCAGCGGACGCATCTTGCGACCGAGCGAAGGGTTGTGATTTTGTCGCGAAGCCATCTTCCGAGTCAGCGAACCCTTATGATTTGCTCGCGAACGCATCTACTTCATTCGCGAAGGCTTGTGATTGTTCAGAAATCGCGTCTAACTATGGAGCGAAGGCCGTTAACTGCTTCGCGAAGGAGATTGACTGGTTTGGAGGAGAGATGAATTTTTCAATTAACGTATTAACTGATTGGTAAATTAGTGAATTGAATAGAAACAGCCAGATAAATACATGAAAAAGGCACAGAGGCAACGAGGCACAAAGGAATAACAATACAAGGCGATAAACTAAAGACTAAAAAAAGAAAAACTAAAGGAATACAGGTTGAACGCAGCATGCTGAACGCTGAATACATCGAATAAAGCTATACAATGGATATAAAGAACTATTCTGAGTTTTTTAAATACAAGGGACTTTTGGGACCGGGGGGACTTTCTATTTTGATTTTCTTTTTAGAATGATGGTGTTTGTTTATATGATTGCGGATAGTGTGCTTAATATGTGCTAAACCTTATTATTGTGGGTAACCTACAATAGGTTCTCTTTGCAGAGGATTTATCTAGAAAAGAGGGCTATCCTGTTGAGATAAAAGTCTGTGTGACTAACTTGCAAAAATTTCTTGCTCCTTATTTCTTTCTTCTTCTTATTTCTACTGAAAAGTAACATTTACGATTTGTACTGTGACGACAGTATGACTGTATTTGCTGCTTACTAATGTGTTGTGTTATTTATTAATCATCAAGTGATTATAGAAAGTTCTGACGAACGGACGTTGCTTGTATTAAAAAAAATTAAAATGACTAGAAAACAGGCGAAGAAAGTAGAGATGTATGCATTGATTGTTTTATTCTTTGGAAAATTTGACACTGAACTGAGTGTACTTATTCCATTGAAAGATCAGATTGCTATTTTTTTACTAAAAGAGGCGGGTATTAAAGTATTGCTAGATGCGCAGGGGTATGGCAGTAAGGGTAAAACATTGTCGAAAGCAGCTTTGCGACAAATGTTGATAGATGAAATATTGCCGATGACTAAGAAGGCTTATGGATGGGCGCTTACTACGGGCGATGTAGAATTGCAGAACACTTTTGGGGTGGTAGAAGCTGATTTTAAATTGAGCCAAGAAGACCTAGTAGTTTTTGTAGATAAAATATTGCAGACAATGACGGATAATGTATTAGCTCTTACTCCCTATAATATTTCGTTGATAAAGATTGGTGTTGCAAAATCTATTGAAGCGGATTATGTAGCGGCTAAGGACATTCCTACGAAAACCATTATTCTTAAAAAATCGGTGACCAAAGCATTGAAGAATGCGATGAGAGATACCGATAAGGTGCTGGAAATTTGCGATAATTTATTGACAGGAGAGTTTGAGAAAACTGCACCTGACATGACCATTGAATATGTATTCACCCGAATAGTACATTATGGTGTGAGCAGACATACCACCATAAGAGCACACGTATACAGTGATGAGGAACATACTACCCCGGTAGTAGCTGCTATTAGTATTGAAAGTTTGAACAGACATGAAACTACCGATATACATGGGGAGGGTGATATTGTACAATTTAAACAAGGCGATCATACTTTGCATGTAGTGGCTGTAGGATTTGTGGATCAAGATGTGCCTTTTAGTATTAAGAAAGGCAAGCAAATAGATGTGGATGTGGTGCTGGTGCCTAATAAAATAAGGGGTAATATAGCCCATGGGGGTAAACCTTCGGCTTTTGTGAATGTGAGTGTGGTGGGTACGAATATTACTACCATGACTGACGCTTTTGGAAACTATAGTCTGGAGGAAATACCTGCTGGTGTGGGTATGCTAGAATATAGTAATGAAGGTGGTAACAGCGGAAGCGTATCTTTTACTATGGTGATGGGACAGGATCTGGTGATAGATATTGATTTTTAAAAAACAGGCAGGAGGCAATTGGCAAAGAGGCAATAGAAATACAGAAGAGCTTGCGGAGAGATTCGCAGGCTCTTTTTTTAACTAATTGGTTTGTATAAATACAAGGAACAGCAATAGCAGTAATTTATGTTATTGTAAGCAATTATAATATTGAACACTAACTATAATAGTATTTGCTGTTATATTTACACAGTGCATTAATGTACTTTGAGTAAAGTAAATGGTTTAATTTTTAAATAAGTTTAATACCTAAACAATTTATATGCCGCTACCCGAAAAACATATTCTTTCTAAGTCAACCTTTATGTATGGTAACCAATGCCCCAAAAGATTGTGGTTACACAAATTCAATCCTAAAGTAAGAGATGAAGCAGATGAATCACAAGCAGCTATTTTTCAGCGTGGAACTGATGTAGGATTATTAGCTCAAAAAAGATATTATGGTGGTATAGATGTTTCACCTGTAGATGCATTTCATTTTCAGCAGTCGGTATATGATACTGCTAACTTAATTGAAAAGGGGGCGAAGGTTATATATGAAGCTGCTTTTCAGTTTGATGGTGTACTTGCCGCTATGGATATACTGGTGAAACGAAAAGATAAATGGTATGCATATGAAGTAAAAGCAAGCACAGGAGTAAAAGAGCCTTTTTTGCAAGATGCTGCTTTACAGTATTATGTAATAACAAAATCTGGTATAAAGCTTGAAGATATTTTTATTCTTCATCTTAATAGTACTTATATACGAAATGGAGAACTGGATTTACAACAACTATTTACTCCAACTTCTGTGCTGGAAGAAGTAAAAAAAAGACAGCCTGATATTGCCACTAAGATTCTGGATTTGAAAATAATGCTGAAGCTGAGACAAATGCCAGAGATAGAAATGGGTGAACAATGTAATAAGCCTTATGCCTGCGATTTTCAAGGACATTGTAGTGAAGGCATGGAGCTGGAAATGCCTGATTATGGTAGCCCAATTATTAATAAAGAAGAGATAGCTGCATTTGTTGATTCACTTGAATATCCTTTATACTTTCTGGACTTTGAAACATGGAGTACAGCAGTACCCGAGCAAGATGGACAATGGCCCTACAGACAGATGCCGTTTCAGTTCTCCTTACATATACAAAGTAAGAAAAGTGGTAGAATAAAACACTTAGAATATCTTGCTGAAAGTAAGGATAGTGATTTACGAATTTTTGTTGAAGAACTTATACGTGCATTGGGGAAAAAGGGAAGTATTATAGTGTATAATAAACCTTTTGAAAATACAAGATTGAGGGAGCTGAAGGAGCAGTTTGAGGAATACGAAGAAACTATTTCTGCAATACAAGAAAGGTTTGTGGATATGATGATACCATTTAGAAAGAAACATTATTATTTGCCTGAAATGGAAGGGTCTTATTCTATAAAGTATGTATTACCAGCATTGATACCTGAACTTAGTTATACTGAATTGGCGATAGGAAATGGAGGTGATGCAAGTGCTGCTTTTTATAGTCTTGATAAAGTGGAAGATTCTGTTGAAGTTGCAGAGATAAGAAAGGCATTACTGGAATATTGTAAGCTGGATACTTTGGCTATGGTGAAGGTTCTGGAGGTTTTGAATAAAGTTTAAGGTGTTTGAAAGGTTCAATCTGTTTAATGTTAATACTAATACAAGTAAAAAGTAATAATGGCAAAGAATAAAACGATTATAGTAAAAGGAATCGAAATAAATATATCCACTGTGGGAGAAAGAGATTTCATTTCACTGACAGATATGTTAAAAGCAAAAGATGGTGATTTTTTTATTTCAGATTGGCTCAGAAACAGAAACACTGTTGAGTTTCTTGGTATTTGGGAACATGTATATAATCCGGCTTTTAATTATGGCGAATTCGCCATAATTAAAAGTCAGGCAGGCTTAAATAGCTATAAAATAAGCGTTAAAGAATGGGTGGAAAAAACTGGTGCAATTGGGTTGAAGGCAACTACAGGTAGATATGGAGGTACGTATGCTCATGCAGATATTGCATTTGAATTTGGTATGTGGATTAGTGCTGAATTTAAAATCTATTTTATTAAGGAATTTCAAAGACTTAAAAATGAAGAAAACGAACGTTTAAATCTAACCTGGAATTTGCAACGTACTTTATCTAAGGTAAACTACAGCATACATACTAATGCTATAAAAGAAAACCTGATACCCAAAGAACTTACTAAAAAAGAAGCTTCTTATGTGTATGCCAATGAAGCGGACTTATTGAATATGGCATTGTTTGGAATAACTGCTGCTGACTGGAGGGCAGAGAACCCTAATGAAGAAGGTAATATACGTGACTTTGCTACACTTGAACAATTGGTGGTACTATCGAACTTAGAAAGTTTGAATGCAGTGTTAATTGCACAAACAATTTCGGGAGCTGACCGACTTTTGCAGTTAAATAAGACAGCTATTCAGCAATTGAAAATATTATTGAACAATGATGCTTTGAAGAAGTTGAGATGAAATAAAGAAATACATAGAAGAAAGGTTAAATACATAAGGTTTTGTAGTGAGATTCGTAGGTTCTTTTTAGTTGTTTAGAGGGAGAGGGTAGTATATTTTAAAACAGTTATTTATTTGCGAGAAGGTTTATTTTTCTAAGAGATTGCAAAGTCAATTTTCCTATTGGATAGGTTTATGAAAGGTTGTAGAGGGAAAATGAGACATTTGCGAGTAAGTACACCCTGCGGGAAATAAAATACAGAAGAGCTTGCGGAGAGATTCGCAGGCTCTTTTTGTTTTAAAGTTTAATGGAAAAAAAGTACAGATTTTAAAGTGGTAGAACTCTATTTTTTTAGGAATATTTTGTTTTGGTGGAAAGGCTTTTAATTTGAAGAGACTGCGAGTAATTTACCCGTTTGGTGGTTTTGCATAATGATTGTTATTGAGAAAATGAGACTTTTCTGGAAAAGACACTCTGCTTGAAATATAATGGCTTTATAGTTTGACTCAGATTGCTTCGCTGCACTCGCAAAGACGAAGAAACGCAGCTGCAAGCTGCAAAGTATTACGGCACTGCCTGTGGCTGTGCCGAGTATCACTCCGATTATTTTACATGATGATCCTAGTAGGGGTAGTATATTTTAAGACCGTTATTTATTTGCGAGAAGGTTTATTTCCATCACAAATGAATAGAAACATTTACCTCATAGCCTTGCAAGGATGAGATAGTGGAAAAATACATGAAGGGGCTTAGATTTAAAGAAACATTACATTTGATTGCTTTTTGCCGCAAATAACAATTTTTAGAAATATGAATATACCTGATATTAAGAAAGCAATATTTTCTATTTTTTTAATTTCTTCGATTTTTAATGAGTTAAACTCTCAAATTAAACATTCAACAGGTTTACTTTTTAATGCTGACAAGTATTCTAAACTAGAAATCCAATCTCCTGCATTAAAATTTAATGAACTAGAAAGAGATAGTTACTCGCTAAAAAAATATTGCCCAACACCTGGAGATCAGGGGCAAATGGGCTCATGCACTTCTTGGGCAACTGGATATGCTGCCTTGACAATTTCACAGGCAATAGCTGAAAATAATACAGACACAAGAGATATTACTAAAAAGGCTAAGTCAGCATTGTATATTTATAACCAAATTAGAAAAGGTAGCTGTGAAGAGGGTACTTACATAGAAGATGCAATTGAACTAGTGCAAAAAAAGGGGGATTGTGATTTAAAAGACTTTAATCCAGATAACTGTAGAATTATACCAACTAGAATAGAAGATATTAAAGCTGACTTATTTAAAATTAAAGAACATAATAGATTATGGGATATAGATGCTAGTTATACTCAAAAGATATTGGCTACAATAAATTCACTTAACTCTAATAAACCTGTTATTATTTCTTTGTCAGTAAAAAAATCTATTCATGAAGTATCTACAGATGGAGAATATTTACCCAAGGGTAATTTTAATATAAATGATCCTGGACATGCTTTATGTGTTATTGGCTATGATAATATTAATAAAAAATTTGAGATAATAAATTCTTGGGGTACTACTTGGGGAGATAATGGATTTTTTAAAATTTCTTATGAAGACTTTGGAAAATTTAGTGTAGGAGGCTATCAATTTTCTATCTCTTATAAAGATATGCATAAACAACCTATTCAAGGCCGTTTTCAATTATTGAAATTACAAAATGAAAATAATTCCTTTAGTACAATTTCACCGTACTTTGGTTCAGATAAGTTTTACCATATTAGCTCTAAAATTAAACTAAATGATTTCTTTAGATTAAGAGCTCAAAATTTAACTAAAGATAGTTATGTTTATATTTTTAGCTATAAACCTAAAAAAACTGCTGAAATCCTTTTTCCGTTACATTATAATTCAAATAATTCTTTTGTTGATATTCCATTAATTGCCTCTTCTAAAGCGACTATTGAATTACCTGAAAACTTAGAAAATGCTTATTCTGCAGACCAAACAGGGGAGGATATTCTTGGGATTTTTTATACAAACAAAAGAATTATTAATTTAGATAAACTGATTAAAGAAATACCCAATTACAATGGTGATATATGGACTTGGTTTAATACCAATTTCAAAAATGAGTTGATAGACCCATCATTCATTAATTATAATACTTTTGAAATGGGAATATCTACAGATGAAGGCTTTAAAGGATCAATAGCTCCTTTGTTTTTAAAAGTAACTGTTCAATAAAATGGAATGCTAATTAATTTATAAATAATATTGCTTTATGAAAGATAAAATTATAATCATCTTTTTATTATTCTATTTCGGACATATTGAAGCACAAACCGTAGATTTTTATGGGAAAAAGATTAATACAAATATTTGTAACGAGTTAGGGTTTAAAGATAATCAAGATGCTAACAATTGTCTTGATAAAATATGCGAGGCTGCAGATTTGGTAAATAATTATGTACTTGTTCCTTGTTCAAATGTAGGAACTTGTTTAGCAACTGTAAAAGATGGCGTTTATTATATTATGTATGATAATGCCTTTTTAAATAAAGTAAAGACACTTGGGTTTACAGAAAGAAAGATTGGAAATAAATCTGCAACTGATTGGTCTTCAATTACTATAATGGCGCATGAGTTAGGTCATCACGCATTAGGTCATTTTAACAAATTAATTAATAAACCTGAATTTTATTTACGAAATGAAATTCAAGCTGATGAATTTGCTGGAAAGACTTTGTTTAAGCTTGGAGCCACTCTTGAACAAGCTCAATTAGCCTTTCTTTCATTGAGTGAAACTGAAACTTTAACTCATCCTAAAAGGGGGGATAGATTAAAAGCAGTTGCTAAAGGTTATAATAAAGAGAAATTGAAATTCGGGAATAATAAAGCAATATCTTCAAATCAACTTGTTGGAAATTGGGCTGATGATAATACAAATGTTACAATGACATATTTTGAGAATGGCTCGTTTAATATTTTTGAAAAAGGTTCTATTTTAGAAGGTGAATGGAAAATTAATGGAGATAAATTAAATATTAAAGTAAAGGATGCCCCGATTGGAGTTGATGTTACTATAGCTGATTTATCCGATTATACTTTAACATTAAAAGCGGGTAGAAACAATACAATTACTATATTAAAAAGAGTATCAACAGATGCAATTACTGCTATGTCTAATTATTTAAAAAAGAATTTTGACAAACTAGTCTATATCGATAAATTTAGTTACAGTTCAAGAAGAATTGGTGGTATAAGTGATGTAAATGTACCTGTAGTCAATAATACCAATTATATGATAGATTTAGTAAAAGTAAAAGTTGAATACGTTAAGGATGCGCAACTTGCAAGTGGAGCAGTTTATAAAACAGAATATATTGAATTTGATAATATTAAACCGCATGAAAGACAAGTAATACATGCGCCAGACAGTGACAGGGGGACAACTATCAGAACTTCAATAACTACTTTTAGATCTAATGCATTAAATAATTTATTCAAAAAGAAATAATACTAAGATGAAACATTACTTTATTCATGATGGTAAAAACCAATTAGGACCATTTGAAAAATTAGAATTAATTGAAAAGCTAATTAAACCTGAAACTCCAATCTGGCATGAAGGTTTAACTGATTGGACAACTGCTGATAAATTACCTGAATTAAGTGATTTATTTGTTGTTAAACCTCCCCCATTTAAAAAGCTGGAATCAACTGAAGAAATAGATAAAACTGAAAAAGATAAAAATACTACTACACCACCTAAATTACCTGAAACAGAAGAAGCTAAAAAATCAGAGACTAACAAAAAGTTTAAACTCGGTTTATTTCATTATTTAGCAATTATAGGTATTATTATTTTTGTAATTATATCATACACTATTTATGATAAATCAAAAGATGAAGTGGCAACTGTAAATGAAACTTTATCAGCAACACAAAGAAATTTAGAAAAGGAAAAAGAAGAATTAAGAAAAGCGGAAGACGAAAAACAAAGAGTTTTAAATGAGCAAAACTCTCCTGACAAATTAAGAGAAAATTTAATTGCAAAAGAAAGGGAGAGCCCTAATGAATACTTAAAAACAATAAATGAAACAATGCAAGAAAATATAACAAGACAACCAGATTTGTTTCATCACACTGAAAGAGATGGTTATTGGGTCAGAGGTTATATTAGAAACACTGCAACATTAGCTACATTTAAAGATATTGTAATTATTATTAAATATTCAACAGAAACAAATACTCATATTTCTGACGATGTATTTACAATTTCAAAATATTTAAGACCTCAAACATCAATACCTTTTGAACATTTATGTCATCCTCCTCAAGGCTTTGTAAATAATTGGACTTGTGAAGTAAAAGATGCCACACCAAATTAATCGTTAAATTATTTATTATAATTTAATATGTATAAAATTATAAGTATGAATTTTAAAATATTAATTATCGTTGTACTGACAATAACGTTAATAGGTTGTAAGAATAAATCAGAGAATAAAGAAATAAAAAAGGATTCTAATCCTTGGAATAAAACAGTCACTTTAGAAGAAGCGAATAGAATTATTGATAGTGTAAATAAATTGCCAAGAGATACCTCGGATCATATAAGAGGAATGGAAGATGCTGACAGAAACTCACCTGAATATAAGAAGGTAGTAAAATTGGTTAAGAAATTAAAAAGTGTCGAAGAAGAAGATATTAGTATAATAAGCTATGATTCTGCTACTAAACAATATTACATTGGAATAGATTCAAAAGGCCTATGTAAGTTATGGTACTATTCTCTTAGTACAAATAAGTTAGTTAATGAATGTGATCTTGAAAATAAATAATTCACAAACTACAATTATTTCTTTTTGCATAGGAATTTCTTTTAATTCATAGGGCTTCCTCCCTATGCTTCTATATTTTGGCCTTTCAGGCCTTTTTGGATGTATTTGTATTGCGTTAGTGCCAGCAGGGAATATCCTCCTATGTTTGCTTTTTGATAAAAATCAGGATTTAGATTCTTCAAATTATACCAAATTAACTTTGCAGTTTTAAGTGAAAAAAGGGTGAGAGTTGAGAATATCCAAAACAACTTTTAAAGTATGTTCATCGAAAGATAAAACCTCATCCTTTTTTATCTCTTTGAGTTTGAACAGAATGTAAGGAGTTATACCAAGTATAACATCCAGAATAACCAAACAGGAGAAAAAACGAAGAGAGATTTTTCACTTATCATTTTTAAACAAATTTGGTATGAAAAAAGTATTAAAACAAGTTGTGGGTATAGATGTTGCCCAAGATGAATTAGTTGTATGTTTAGGTAAAATGTATGATGATTGGACTCCTGTTTTAGTAGCCCATAAAACATTTGCTAATAAGCAAAAAGGATTTGAAGGTTTAATTTCATGGGTTGCCAAACTGACTGAATTCGACATCCCTGTTCGTTACGTAATGGAGGCTACAGGTGTTTATCATGAGTCGTTTGCTTACTTTTTGCATGAGCAAAACCAGGAAGTAAGCATCGTATTACCTAATAAGATCAGTAGTTTCTTTCGTACGCTTGAAACTAAGACTGTTACAGACAAAACTGCCTCCGAAGCTATTGCAATATTCGGCTTGGAGAAAAAGATTGACAGATGGGAACCACCTAAAGGGATTTATAAGAGAATCCAGCAACTAAGCAGAGAACGTGGTCAATTAGTAGATGAGAGTACTGTCATATTGAATCAGATACATGCTGAAAAAGCAGGGGCTTTTCCTGATAAAATGAGTATACAAAGGGCACAGAAACGTCTGGCATTGTTAAAGAAGCAAAAGGCAGAGATTATGATAGAAATAAATAAACTGATTAAAACAGATGAAGAAGTACAAAAAAATGTATTGCTAATCTGTTCCATACCTGGAATAGGTTTGTTGACTGCAGCAACTATATTAGGCGAAACAAATGGCTTTAATCTGATAAGAAATAAAAAGCAGTTGACAAGTTACGCAGGTCTGGATGTAAGAGAAAAGCAATCAGGCACATCCGTAAAAGGAAAATCTTCCATATCAAAAAGGGGAAATAAATTATTACGAAAAGCAATGCATTTGCCTGCATTATCAGCTTTACAGCGAAACGAAAGGTTCAAGGTAATCTTTATTAGGATAGTATCGAGAACCAGTCTAAAAATGAAAGGAGTAGTAGCGATACAAAGAAAATTACTAGAACTATCTTTTACTGTTTACAAAACACAAACGCCGTACGATAAAGACTATTTTAACCGAAATGAATCTATAAAAGAAGTAGAACAAGTATCTATATAAAAAATTAGGGAGCAGCATAAATAGCTGCTCCACTAAACGGGCTCACTTATAGCGGCCTAAAGTGCAAAAATAACTAAAATTTTATTTGGATAATAACACAGAATCTCCTATCTCTTCCTTGTATTCACTACCATCTAACTACCAGCTTCAAATTCAACATCCTCGGAGTAAGTCTGTTGGGCATTGCAAAAGTGTTGTTCTGAAAATCTTTAATCATCATATAACTGATGGTATTCTGACGGTCTATCAGATTAAATACTTCCAGACTGGCCCAGATACTTTCGAAGTTGCGGAAAGGAGAATGGCTGCGGTGTGGCCCCGTTTCTTTATCCAG
>CANFLJ010000010.1 GCA_947447815.1 Chitinophagaceae bacterium
AAAAAGTTTTGAAGGTTTTTTGTTTTCGGTCTGTAGTTATTTGAGTTTGATTTTTCACATTATTTGTTTTTACTTTTTACTTGACTTTGGGCGTTCCGCAAGCGGCCGTTCCAGCTCTTCCTATCTATTGCTCCCACTAGCGTTAGCTTTAATTTCAAAATAGGTTAGGGTGGTAGCAATAGGATATTCCCTGCTGGCACTAACGCAAATGCAAATACAGGTGTATGATATTGCTGTTTTTAGTATTAAAATAAAACTCAGTTTCTATCTATTACTATACATTTAGCTTGTTTTTATTCGTCATGAGCCTTTGATACCTCGTCATAAGCTCAAGACGATGCCTCGCAGGCTCATGATGACTGGTTTATGTTTCAATGTCATGCTTCGCAGGCTCATGATGATCTGTTTAAGGTTCAATGCGATGCATCATAGGCTCACGACGACCCGTCAAAGGTTCATGATGATGCATCTTAAGCTAAAGATGACCCGTCCAAGGCTCATGACGATGCAACAATGGCTTAATTCACCTCATTGAAGGCTCATTGCAATCCGTCGAAGGTTCATTGTAGAAAATGAGTTCATTTTTGTTAATAATCATCCTTAGTATTTAAGAATTTCTATAAAAAGAGATTAAGACAAGTTATAGTATAACCAATAGACTACCAACCGTAGAATAAATCAAGTATGAATCTGGTTCAGTTCCTCTAAGAACATAGTTTGCAAAATTGCTATTACATTTGCCACCAATTATAAAATATACAATGGATAAATCTACTATAACTATTGATGTACATCTGGATAAGGACAAAGTGCCTGATCAAATACTCTGGGATGCAACATCGAGCACGGCTGCCGACAAACAAAATGCTAAAGCAATGATGCTTGCATTCTGGGATGGTGCCGACAAATCGGCATTGAGAATAGATATCTGGAACAAAGAAATGATGGTAGATGAAATGGGCGATTTCTTTTATCAAACACTGATGGGCATGGCAGATACGTTTGATAGAGCTACGCATCAAACAGCATTGACTGCTGAAATGAAAGCCTTTGCTAAAGACTTTTTTAATAAGTTCAGGGCTACACAAATGAGTGACAATAAACTGGTTTAAATCAATATAATAAATACTACAATTATGGGTTTTGAAGAACAAATAATGGATGAAATGAAGACTGCTATGAAATCGAAAGATGAAGCAGGTTTGAGGGGTTTGAGAGCTATTAAAGCGGAGATAATTAAGGCTAAGACTGACCCTGGTGCGAATGGGATTCTTACGGAAGAAGTGACCCTGAAGATGCTGCAAAAAATGGTAAAACAAAGAAAAGATTCTTTGGATATATTCAAGCAACAAGGTCGTGAGGATCTGGCTGTAAAAGAGCAGGAGGAGTTGGCTATAATAGAGAAGTTTTTACCTAAACAATTGAGTGAAGCAGAGATTAAAGCAATAGTAGCTGACATCATTGCTCAGGTAGGAGCTAGCTCGGTAGCTGATTTAGGAAAAGTAATGGGCGTTGCTTCCAAACAATTATCTGGTAAAGCGGATGGTAAAACTATATCTGCTGTTGTAAAAGAGTTGCTTACAAAATAGCATTAGCGCTAAAACTTACCAACTATATTACAGGTTACTAGTTACTGGTTTCGGGTAATACAATTGTACCATTAACTAGTAACTTACTTCTTTTTAGAATACTGCAAACTACACAGTGTGTAGTTTGAAAAGGGTTGAACCATGATAATTGATTTTTTTACTTTACTGATTATTGTGTGGGCTATACTTAAAGGGTATGGGAAAGGGTTTATAGTAGCAATAGCTTCTTTCTTTGCATTATACATAGGATTAGCTGTAGCACTTAAGTTTTCGGTAAAGGTTAGTCATTGGTTTCAAAATCATGGTCACAACAGCAACTGGATGCCCTTCCTTTCTTTTATACTGGTCATTATTGCCGTGATAATACTGGTAAGATTGGGTGCCACACTTTTACAAAAAGCGATGGAACTTTTTATGTTGGGCTGGCTGAACAGAATTGCTGGAATGCTGGTGTATATTATTATATTTCTAAGTATTTACAGTACCATTTTATTTTATGCTACTAAGATGGAAATACTTACCAATGATCTGATAAAGGAATCTAAAACCTATTTTATAGTGGCTCCATTAGGTCCTAAGATTATCTCTTTTATGGGAAATATTATTCCTTTTTTTGATGGATTATTTAATGAGTTAAAACTATATTTTGGGAAATAAATAGCCTAAGATTGCACAACATATTATCCACAAGTTGATTACATAATGGTTAACAATTGTTGGAAAGAGTAGTTTATATATAAAATTTTACCTTTATTTGTAGTTAACACTGCAAAACATACTTGCCGGGAAAAGCTGATTATGGATTATCAACTGAGACAAATAGATAAGTTTACGTTCATCGAGGAAGGAGAGGGAGAAACCTTAATGTTGCTTCATGGATTGTTTGGAGCATTGAGTAATTTCGCGGATCTTATCGAACATTTTAAGAAAGAATTTAAGGTAGTAGTGCCGATACTTCCACTATTGGATCTGGATATTTTTCATACTACTGTAAGTGGTTTGGAGAAATATGTTCAGAAATTTATTGAGGTAAGGGGCTATGATAATATTAATTTATTAGGAAATTCTTTGGGCGGGCATGTTGCCTTAGCTCATGTGCTAAAACATCCAGAAAAGATTAAATCTTTAATTCTTACTGGCAGTTCGGGTTTGTTTGAAAATGGCATGGGCGATAGTTATCCTAAACGTGGTGACTATGAATTTATAAAAAAGAAAGCAGAAATTACTTTCTATGATCCTGCACTGGCTACTAAAGAATTGGTAGACGAGCTATTTGAAATAACGAATAACAGAATGAAAGTTATTAAAATTATTTCATTGGCAAAGAGTGCTATCAGAAGTAACCTTGGTGATGAATTAAATCAGATAAAACAACCTACGCTGTTAATCTGGGGTAACAACGATATCATTACTCCTCCATTTGTAGGTAGGGAATTTAATAAGCTTATTGAAAATAGCGAATTGTACTTTATAGATAAGTGTGGTCATGCACCTATGATGGAAGTTCCTCATGAGTTTAATGACATTTTATACACTTTTCTTACAAAAAAGAAACAGTCTGTAGCAACATCAGCGTAATATCTGGTATCTATATAAGCAAGCAATATATTTTTAATGTTAAACAATCAGCTTCTCAGAACGGGATATCCTAATATACATCTATATGATAAGGTTTCATTAGCCTTATCGATGATGGAAGATTATGACATACAACATTTACCGGTGGTAGATAATGAGTTGTTTGTAGGTATTATCAGTAAAACAGATTTGCTGGATGCCAATGATAGTCAGCCTGTTGCTTCTCTTCAAGATTTGTTTATAAATGTTTCTGCCAAATCGGATCGATATTTTCTTTCTACGCTGCATTTATTTAAAGAACATCATTTATCGCTAATTCCTGTAACCTCAGATAAAGGGGAGATACTGGGAAACATTAATCAGGAAGATATAATAGCTGCATTACATCAATTTTTAGGTGGTGATGAACCAGGTGGAATTATTGTACTGGAAATAGATAAGAGACACTTTTCTTTTGGGGAAATATGTCGCTTAGTAGAAACCAATGATGCGATGATTATGCAACTGAATACTTCCTTCCAGAAAGATACGGGTAGGGTGTTGGCTACGATTAAGATAAATAAAACGGAGATAAGTGATATTGTTGCCACTTTTCAACGATATGAGTATGAGGTAAAACTTTATTTTGGAGAAGAGCTTTATACAAATGAATTGAAAGACAACTTTCAACATTTAATGAATTATCTGAATATTTAACAGCTTCACATTCCGCTTAATAGCAGTAAAACTATATTTTCACTGCTGAAGTACTCTATGAGTTACAATTTTACTGCCAATGCGTTTTTTAGTTATTGTTATTTTATTGTCGCTTTTAGATATGGAAGCTTTTGGCCAAACACAGGACAGTATCCCTCATTTTTATGATTCTGTCAATAACAATATAGTATTCATTGGCAACATTACCCTTAAAGGAAATAAAAAAACCAGAGACAATATCATCCTAAGAGAGGTAACCTTTAAAAAAGGAGATAAGCTTACCATCAATGATTTAAATAAACAACTAAAGATAAGTAAGGATCAGATATTTAATACCGAGCTATTTGTAGATGATAGTGTATATATATCCAATCAGAAAGGCCCTGTAGTAGATATCAATATCGTACTTAAAGAAAGATGGTACTTCTTTCCGCTACCTTATTTTAAATTGATAGACCGAAACTTTAATCAATGGTGGGAACAGGAAAATCATAGTCTTTCGAGAATTGATTTTGGTATTAAGTTCATGGAAACAAACCTTACCGGTAGAAATGACAAATTGAATGTTTGGTTGATAGATGGCTATAATCAGCAAGTAAGTTTACGATATGATATTCCTTTCTTTGATAAAAAGCTCAAGCATGGAATTAATATTGGAATGGGTTACTCCAGACAGAGAGAGTTGAATTATGCTACCAGCACAAGTAATAAGCAGCTATTTTTTAAGGAAGATAATGACTATGCCAAAGTAACTAAAAGGGTAGACGTTACTTATTCCTACAGACCCAATCAAAAGATACGACACTACTTTAGATTGGGGTATTATGATGAAGCTATTTCTGACTCGATATTTGCTCTTAATCCTCAATACTATCCAGATAATTTGAAAAGGGTTGGCTATTTTGCTGCTAATTATAGCTTTAACTATTATGATGCAGATTATTATTATTTTCCAACAAAAGGGATCATACTTAATGCGAATATTTCCAAGAAGGGTTTTGATAAAGTAAACGATATGTGGCAGACAGATATCCATCTTACCTATGCTACTCATCTATACAAAAATAGTTTTCTATTAATGGAAGCAGCTGCTGCTATCAAGTTTCCTTACAATCCATTTTTTTATAATCAGAATCTATTTGGAAAGGGTACTTTTCAATTAAGCGGACAAGAATATAATGTGGTAGATGGATTAGCAGGATTGCTAGGGAAAGCTACTATTGAACAAAAGCTATTTACGTATATTTTGCACAATCCAATACATTCGAAGTCGCACGATAAATTGCCATTTAGTTTTTATTTGAATATATTTGGGAATCTGGCTTACTGTGATAATCCATATTACAACACTTCATTAAATAATAAATTGATGTATACCTATGGAGTAGGATTAGACATTGTTTCTATTTATGATTTTGTATTCAGAATAAACTGGGCATTTAATCAACTGGACGTAAATGGCATTTACTTTCATACTCGAAATGATTTTTAAACAATAAAAGCAACTAAAAAGGAGCTTTAGAAATAGATCAAATTTTATAACATGCAGTTATCTCAAACAAATATAAGAACGTTGACACTGGCTCAACTGGAAGAGTACTTTATAACTTTAGGAGAAAAAAAGTTCAGAGCGAAACAAGTATATGAATGGCTATGGCTGAAACATGCTTATTCGTTTGACGATATGTCGAACCTGAGTAAGGGATTGAGGGAGCTATTGAGTAACAACTTTTCTTTTCCATCTTTAAAAATTGATGCTACACAATACAGTGCAGATGGTACTATAAAGAGCAGGTTTAAAACCTTTGACAATCATTTGATAGAGGGTGTAATGATTCCTACAGACGATAGAAAAACGGCATGCGTGTCGTCGCAGGTTGGTTGTAGTCTTACCTGTAAGTTCTGTGCTACGGGCTACATGGAAAGAAAGCGTAATCTGACCTTTGATGAAATTGTAGATCAGGTAACACTGATTAATCAGCAGACCATGAGGGTGCATGAAAAGAAGCTGACCAATATTGTATTTATGGGCATGGGAGAACCGTTGCTGAATTATACCAATGTATTGAAGGCGATAGAAAAGATAACTGCAGCGGATGGTTTATTTATGAGTCCCAAAAGGATTACTGTTTCCACTGCTGGAGTGGCAAAACAAATTATGCATCTTGGGGATGATAAGGTGAAGTTTAAATTAGCAGTATCGTTGCATGCACCAAACGATAAAAAGAGAAATGAGATAATGCCGATAAATGAAACCAATAACATTAAAGCATTGATAGAGGCGTTGAATTATTTTTATAAGCAAACGGATAACGAAATTACTTTTGAATATATACTGTTTAACAATTTTAATGACAGTGAAGAAGATGCGAAAGAGTTAACCAAAATATATCGTCAGGTGCCTGCAGATCTGATTAATATAATAGAGTACAATCCGATAGAAAATGCAAGATTCAGAAAACCATCGGAGGAGGCTGTGACCAACTTTATGGCTATTCTGGAGAAAAATAAAGTGAATGCCCGTCTTCGTAAAAGCAGGGGAAAAGACATAGATGCGGCCTGCGGACAGTTGGCAAATAAAAGTTCATAGTAAATAAATAATTTAAACAATTGCGCAATAATTTAAATATAGTGTTTAAATATATAAAATATTGTGTTTGTATGACGAAATAGTATAAATGTTAAAGGGTTGTCATAAAAATTTAATTTGGCAATATGCCCCATCCTTGTACCTTAGTAACGGAATTTAATGGGTTAGTAAGTAAAGGGTGGGCTTAAGAGCCGCCCTTTTCTTTTTTATACAAGTGAAATACTATAGCATAAAAATCATCCTTTATAACCGATAACTTTGTTGCAATTCATCATCAGATAATTTCCATTTCTACAAATACATTTATATGGCTACGAGTAAAATAAAGACTGCTTTTTTCTGTTCTAATTGTGGACATGAAAGTGCTAAGTGGCTGGGTAAATGTCCATCTTGCAACGAGTGGAATGTGTTTGTAGAAGAAGTAATATTAAAGGACAATAATGCAAAAGAATCCTGGGAAGATAATGGCAAAATAAGGAAGGGAAAAGTAGTTAATATCAAAGAAGTAAATGTACATGACGAGGAAAGAATAATATCGCCAGATGCTGAGCTGAACAGGGTTTTGGGAGGAGGCATAGTAGCAGGAAGTATCATACTTGCAGCCGGTGAGCCTGGTATAGGAAAGAGTACTTTGTTCTTACAAATAGGTCTGTTATTAAAGAACTATGTAGTACTATATATCAGTGGTGAAGAAAGTGAACAACAAGTAAAAATGCGTGCTGAAAGATTGCAGATAGAGAACGATAATTTTTACTTACTTACCGAGACTACTACACAGAATATTTTTCAGGAAATAAAGAAATTAAAACCACAGATTGTTATTGTAGATTCTATACAAACTATACAATCGAACTTAATAGATTCTTCTGCAGGAAGTGTATCGCAGATAAGAGAATCGGCAGCAGAATTTCAACGTTTTGCCAAAGAAACCAGTACCCCCGTTTTTCTGATAGGACATATAACAAAGGATGGAACCATTGCCGGACCAAAGATTCTGGAGCATATGGTAGATGTAGTTTTGCAATTTGAAGGGGATAGACATTATGCTTATAGAATACTCCGCACCATAAAGAATCGCTTTGGCAGTACTTCGGAACTTGGAATTTATGAGATGACGGGTAGCGGAATGAAGCAGGTAACGAACCCCTCGGAGATTCTGATTTCGCAAAGAGAAGACAACCTGAGTGGTACTGCCATAGCGGCAACAGTTGAAGGCCTGAGACCGATGTTGATAGAAGTGCAGGCATTGGTAACACAGAGTGTATATGGCACACCTCAGCGTACCGTAACGGGCTTTGATTTGAGAAGGTTGCAACTGTTACTTGCTGTACTGGAGAAACGTGGAGGCTTTCATTTTGGGGTAAAAGATGTATTTGTAAATATTGCTGGTGGATTGAAAGTAGAAGATCCATCGATAGATTTAGCCGTTATCTGTGCACTCTTATCTTCTTATGAAGATGTGCCATTGCCAAAGAATGTCTGCTTCACGGGAGAGGTAGGATTGAATGGGGAGATAAGGGCTGTAAACCGTATCGAGCAAAGAATAGCTGAAGCAGAGAAGATGGGCTTTGATAAAATTATTGTTTCTGCATATAACAAAAAAGGGTTCGATAAAAACGCTTACAAAATAGAGGTAGTAACTTTTTCGCAAGTATATGAGATATACAAGTACCTGTTCTAATGCAGGTGCCATACCATGAAAGAAATTATAAGAAAATATTTCTACAGCTTTCTCCATATTCTATTTCCACATAACTGTGCTAATTGCTGTGTCGACTTATTGCAGGAAGATTCCCTACTATGTTCCAGATGTTTTGCTTTACTACCCGAAACGGGCTTCTTTGATGTAGCAGATAATCCCGTGGAAAAACGGTTTTATGGCAGGGTGAAAATTACAGCAGCTGCTGCAGGATTTTATTTTAATAAGCACTCAATTATGCAGCGCATGATAGCTCAGTTGAAATATCATGGAGATATAAAATCGGGATTGTTTCTTGGACGTCAATTAGGAATTCAACTAATCAATAGTGGACGATTTGATGAAGTAGAGGCGATAGTTCCTGTGCCATTAAATACCATAAAAGAAAAGAAGAGAGGGTACAATCAATCCTTTATTATTGCTCAGGGCATAGCGCAAGAATTTAATAGACCCATACTCAATGATGTATTAATAAGGTCTAAGAATACCGAAACGCAGACTAAGAAAAACAGGATATCCAGATTTAATAATATGCAAGGAGTGTTTGAAATAAATGAAAATAATTTAAAGAGCTTTCGGCATCTCTTGCTAATAGACGATGTAATAACCACCGGAGCTACACTAGAATCCTGCAGTGCTGCACTGCTATTGGTTCCTGGCATGAAAATAAGTATTGCTACAGTTGCATTTGCATAGTGAACGAACGTTAGTAAAATAAAAAAAATTACCTAAATAAATAATTTACATTATTTTCGCTTTTCATTCTTTTATTAGAAAAAGATAAAATAAATTGAAAAGGCAAAATAACTATATTGTATTATCATTCCTTGCAAGCAAAGAAGCTGCAATGCAAGGTACATTTTGCCATGCTTCCTTCATCCACTTAATGCGACGACCTCGAATCTAAATCTTTTTACCTGGCACTTTATTTTTAATAACGCAGGTTGTATTTAGTTCAGTAACATTTAATCGCATCATCAAAGTAAGTTTTAATAGTGGAAAATAATCAACAACTCATTATACGTGTAGCTAATATTTTAGACACACATTATGCCATCAGAATAACGGATGAAATGGCTTCATCGGCAAAGGCCAGAGGTACCGGAATAGCTAAACGTACTCCAGAATATATAGCTGCTAAAATACTGGAAGGAAAGGCTGTAATAGCGCTGACGCATACCGGCATCTGGGTAGGGTTTTGTTATATAGAAGAATGGAGTCATGGAAAGTTTGTAGCCAATAGCGGATTGATTGTAGCTCCTGAATTCAGAAAAAGTGGTGTAGCAAAACTGATTAAGAAAAAAATATTCGACTTATCCAAAGAACGATATCCTGAAGCTAAAATATTTGGCTTAACTACGGGACTTGCTGTGATGAAAATTAATAGCGAGTTAGGTTACGAGCCTGTTACCTATAGTGAACTAACTGACGACGAAGAATTCTGGGCTGGCTGCAAAAGCTGCGTAAATTTTGATATTTTGGTTAGCAAGGAAAGAAAAAATTGCATGTGTACAGCAATGTTATATGATCCTAAAGATCATTATAAACCACAGGAGACCACCGAATACTTTGAACAGCATAAAACTGTTCTGGAAAGATTACTGAAATGGAAGCAACTATTTAAAAGTAAAGAAAGAAAAAAGTCGATGAAATTGCTGAGTATCTTCTTTAACTTCTAACAACATTATATCACCTAATCTATTTAATTATGAGCAAGAAAGTTGTATTAGGTTTTTCAGGAGGATTAGATACCACATTCTGTGTAAAACACTTTGAAGAGAAGGGCTACGAAGTACATAGTATTATTGTAAATACTGGTGGCTTTACCGAAGAAGAGCTGGCACAGATTGAACAACATGCCTACAAGCTGGGTGTTAAAACCCATACTGCTATTAATGCAGTAAAGGGTTATTACGACAACATTATCAAGTATCTTATTTATGGCAATGTACTGAAGAACAACACCTATCCATTAAGTGTAAGTGCAGAACGATTAAGTCAGGCTTTACATATTGCTGAACATGCTAAAATGTTGAATGCTGATGCAGTAGCACATGGTAGTACCGGAGCAGGCAATGATCAGGTAAGATTTGATATGGTATTTCATATCATGATTCCTGGAGTGGAAATTATCACCCCTATACGTGATATGAAACTGAGTAGAGAAGCTGAAATAACTTACCTGAAAAGCAAGGGTGTAGAAATGAATTTTGATAAAGCTGTATACTCTTTCAATAAAGGTTTGTGGGGCACCAGTGTAGGGGGAAAAGAAACATTAAATTCTAAAGGAATATTACCCGAAGAAGCATGGCCTACACAGGTAACTAAAACGGATAATGATGAAGTAAAACTGACTTTTGAAAAGGGTGAAATAAAAGCAATTAACGACCAACAATTTGAACATCCAACGGAAGCAATTCAGTACTTACAAACTATTGCAGGGCCATTCGGAATAGGAAGAGATATTCATGTTGGAGATACTATTATAGGTATTAAAGGCAGAGTAGGTTTTGAAGCAGCTGCACCCATGGTGATTCTTAAAGCACACCATGCTATAGAAAAACATGTATTGACTAAGTGGCAGTTGAACTGGAAAGATCAGCTGGCATTATTTTATGGTAACTGGCTTCATGAAGGGCAGATACTGGATCCTGTAATGAGGGATATAGAAGCTTATCTAACCAATTCTCAGCAAAATGTAACCGGGGATGTTTTTGTATTGTTGCAACCATATCGATTTCAGGTAATCGGGATTGAATCAAAGTATGATTTAATGTCTGCTAAGTTTGGAAAATATGGCGAAATGAATACCGGATTTACCGGAGAAGATGTGAGAGGGTTTAGTAAAATATTTGGTAATCAGACTTCCATTTATCACAAAGTAAAAGAGGCCAACAATGAGTTATAAAATACAGGTTGGAATAATAGGTAGCGCAGGATATACAGGGGGAGAGTTAATCAGATTGCTGGTTAACCATCCTTCAGTGAACATTCAGTTTATTCATAGTTCCAGTAATGCTGGAAATAATGTAAATGATGTACATACTGATTTGCTGGGTGATACAGATTTAAAATTTACCAATGAATTAAGTGATGATATTCAGGTATTGTTTATGTGTGTAGGTCATGGTGATGCAAGGAAGTTTTTGAGTGCTAATTCAATAAAGGATTCAATTAAAATAATTGATTTGTCTCAAGACTTCAGGTTAGCTAATTCTTCTTCGTTAGATAATAGAACCTTTGTATACGGGCTTCCTGAATTGAATAAAAAAGCTATTGTAAGTGCAAATAATATTGCGAATCCTGGATGCTTTGCTACGGCCATTCAACTTGGATTATTGCCTTTAGCAAAAGTAGGATTGTTATCCAATATTTATACTACAGGAATTACTGGTAGTACAGGTGCTGGACAAAGTTTAAGTGCTTCTACTCATTTTAGTTGGAGAGCTAATAATATTTCTGCGTATAAAACTTTGCAACATCAGCATTGTAATGAGATACATCAGTCACTGCATCAGTTACAAGCAACATTTCCATTGGCTCCTTATGGAGATACAGGTTTGAATTTTGTTCCATGGCGAGGTGATTTTACAAGAGGTATTTATGTTAGTTCTACTATTGAATGTAAGCTATCAATAGCTGAAGTTACTAGACTTTATAAGGACTATTATCAGGATCATCCTTTTGCTCATTATAGCGATAAAATGATTGATCTTAAGCAGGTAGTTAATACTAATAAGTGTCTTATTAATATAGAGCATCAAGGAAATAAATTAGTTGTTCATTCTGCCATTGACAACTTGCTAAAAGGCGCTTCGGGTCAGGCAGTTCAGAATATGAATTTAATGTTTGGACTTACAGAGGATGCTGGTCTAAAATTGAAAGCAAATAATTTTTAAACAGGAAATATTATGTCATTATTCGATGTATATCCACTCAATAATATTACCATAACTAAAGCACAGGGAAGTTATGTGTGGGATGAAAATGGGTTGCAATATTTAGATATGTATGGTGGACATGCAGTAATAAGTATTGGACATACACATCCACATTGGGTAAAAAGAATTGAAGAACAACTTGAAAAAATTGCATTCTATTCTAACTCTATTATTATTCCTATTCAACATGAATTGGCAGATAAATTAGGTAAGGTTAGTGGCAAGAATGACTATCAGTTATTCTTGTGTAATAGTGGAGCAGAAGCGAACGAGAATGCTTTAAAGTTAGCCTCTTTTCATACTGGCAAGAAAAAGATAATTGCCTTTTCAAAAGGTTTTCATGGACGTACTTCACTTGCTGTTGCAGCTACTGATAATCCATCCATTGTTGCACCTGTAAACGAAACAGACAATGTAATATTCTTACCTTTTAATGATGTAGGGGCATTAGAAGAATGCTTTTCTAAAAATGGCAATACAATAGCAGGAGTAATTGTAGAAGGTATACAGGGTGTAGGAGGAATAAATGTAGCAAGTGATGTTTTTCTACAGTCCATAAGAACCATGTGCGATAAGTATAATGCGGTATATATAGCAGACAGTGTTCAGTGTGGGTATGGTCGTTCAGGTAAATTTTTTTCTCATGATTATGCTGCTGTAAAAGCCGACATATATACTATGGCGAAGGGAATGGGTAATGGTTTTCCAATTGGTGGAATCCTAATTTCACCGCATATCAAACCTAAGTATGGAATGCTAGGCACCACTTTTGGTGGTAAC
The DNA here is from genome assembly GCA_947447815.1 of Chitinophagaceae bacterium. Lineage (GTDB taxonomy): Bacteria > Bacteroidota > Bacteroidia > Chitinophagales > Chitinophagaceae > CANFLJ01. Next base: position 12,874 of record CANFLJ010000010.1, read on the forward strand.
CATCTGGCATGTGCAGCAGCATTGGCTGTGCTGGAGGTAATAGAACAAGATAAACTGATAGAATCTGCAAACGAACTTGGAACATATTTAATTAATAGACTTATAGCTATTGAAGGTATTCAGAATGTAAGAGGTAAAGGGTTAATGATAGGTTTTGATGTGCCTGCTGAATTGAAAGATCTTAAGAAGAAACTATTGTTTGATTATAAAGTGTTTACTGGAGAAGCAAAACCTAATGTGATTAGACTACTCCCTTCTTTATCAATAACAAAAGAGCAAATAGATAAGTTTCTAGAAAGGCTGTCATTGGCAATAAAGGAGATAAACGCATAATTCGTTTTGCATAAAAAGTATTAAGTATGAAACAATTTATTTCTGTTCATGATGTTGCAGACATTAATGCAATGGTTGATAAAGCTTTGTATTATAAAGCGAACCCTCTAATAGATAAACATCTAGGTGCGAATAAGCGAATAGGATTATTGTTTCTTAATCCAAGTATGCGTACCCGTTTAAGTACACAGGTGGCTGCCGCTAATCTTGGTATGGAATCTATATTACTGAATGTAGATAACAAAGAAGGCTGGGCGCTAGAGTTTGAAGAAGGGGCTATTATGAGTGGCAATACAGTGGAGCATGTAAAAGATGCTGCACCAATATTGGGGAATTACTTTGATATATTATGTATACGTACCTTTCCTCAACTTAAAAATAAAGAAGAAGATTATAGCGAATTACTGGTGAATCAATTGATAAAGTATTCTGGTATTCCTGTGGTAAGTTTAGAGAGCTGCACACTGCATCCGTTACAAAGTTTTACGGATATAATGACTATCAAAGAAACATTTAAAGGGAACTATAAACCAAAGGTTGTTCTTACTTGGGCACCACATATCAAGCCAATACCGCATTGTGTTGCGAACAGTTTTGCTCAATGGATGAATGCATGGGGAGAAGCCGATTTTGTGATTACTCACCCTGAGGATTATGAACTGTCTGAAGAGTATACAAGAGGAGCTACCATTACCAATAATCAGGAGGAAGCTTTGAAAGATGCAGACTATGTTTATGTAAAAAACTGGAGTACTTATACA
>CANFLJ010000011.1 GCA_947447815.1 Chitinophagaceae bacterium
AAAGGGGAACCTTTGTCGGATATCGATGTGTATGAATGGGAGAGAGGGGTAGGTACAGTAACCGACCCTAAAATAATTCCTGCTTTTGTGCATATTGCCACCAATAAAAAGGCTTCTTTACTGGATGATGAAGTAAATGCCGGAGTTCGGTATTTTTATCGGTACCGTGGTTTTAATACTTCAGGCTACGGCGAATGGAGCGAACCAACAAGCAAGATTCAGTAGGAATTGATAAACCGGTAAGGAGCAAAAACCTTATCGGTTTTTTGTGCCATAAATAGAGGTAATAAAAATGAATATTTCAAACAAAGTATAATTATAGCTATAATAATGCTGAAATAGAGGCTATATTATTCACAACTCACGCTACCCGCAATATAAATGCAACCATTTATCCTGTTTGAAGTATATCCAATAGAAGGGAAAATTGATGCCTACGTCACTTCAAGTCTTTAATTTAACCTTAAATCTGAAAAAAATATATAATCCGTCTGATTCAATATCCCCCAAAATTTTTGTATTCTTTTTAATATCTTTTATAATAAAAACCAATAATTAGTCTAAATGCTATCTAATAATAGTAGGTTACGGATATTTATCTATAGAAATTTTTACTTTTTCTTTTCTACTTTTTACTTTTATGTAGAATGTTCACTACTCAATACTATTTGTATAGCTATTAATTTAAAATGGTAATAAACTATTTAACAATAATACTTGTTGTAGACTTTTATAAATAGTTGTAGTACTCCTGCAGTATCATTATTTTAGATTTTAAATATAAAAATTCATTGTTGTAGTAGTAATGTAGTAGCAATATTCTTCATATCTGTAGTATTGGACTATATTTTTGTGCTCAATAAAATCAATCTGTTTTTTCTAACGATTTAAGGAATGCTAACAGATTATTGTTAAAAACAAATGCATTCTGAAGAATTTAATCATTTAATGTATGAAAAAAAGTTACTTTCTACTTGTCTTTTTAGCTTTAATGTCATTTAAAGCATTTTCCCAGCCAATTGTGGCAGCTTCTACTCCTCCTGCAAGGGCAGCTTCCGACGTAGTATCTCTTTTTGGGGATGCTTACACTAATGTTACTGGCATAGACTGGTTTCCTAACTGGGGACAAGCTACTGTAGTATCTGATTTGACAGTTGCAGGTGTATCTACCAAGTATTATGCTGGATTAACTTATCAGGGTGTTCAACTGACGGGAACGATAAACGTTTCTTCTATGACAAGTCTGCACGTTGATTTGTGGTCTTCAAATTGTACGTCAGTACTATTGTATTTAATCAATACATCTCCGGCTACTGTTCAGCAGGCAGCAACGCTTACCCTTGTGGCTAATAGTTGGAATAGTATAGACATTCCAATGACTACCTACAACAATATTGCGTTAAACAATGTTGCACAGTTGATGATGGTGGGTAATGTTCCTGCTGCAGGTGGTAATGTGTATATGCAAAACTGCTATTTCTGGAAATCGAATAATGTGCCTACCATAACTGGTTTTTCACTACCAAATAAAGTAGTAGGCGATGCTCCATTCACAATTACGGCACCTACTAGTAATAGTACTGGTGCTTTCTCTTATACCAGTAGCGATCCTACTGTAGCAACTGTAATTGGAAATACGGTAACCGTTGTTGGAGGTGGAACTACATTAATTACTGCCAATCAGGCACCTGCAGGTTCTTATGTTGCAGGTTCTGCTGCCGCAACTTTAACTGTAAACTTTGCGCCACTTACCGTAGCTGCACCAATCCCTACACATCCAAGTGCTGATGTAATTTCTTTATATAGCGATGCTTATGCTAATGTTCCTGGAACAGACTGGTTCCCAGGCTGGGGACAATCTACAAAAGCTGTCGATACTGTAATTGCTGGTGATACTACTCGTTTGTATCAGAATATGAATTATCAAGGCGTTCAGTTTGCAAGTGCAATTGATGTGTCTTCAATGAATTATCTACACGTAGATATTTATACTCCAAATAGTTCTGCTTTTGATGTATATCTTATTAATATCAGTCCAGCTACTGTTGAACAAAAATATACACTACACCCAACATTGAATGGCTGGAATGGTTTTGATATTCCATTGTCTGCTTATACAAGTATAGCATTAAATAAAGTTGCTCAAATTAAATTAGTAGATACTCCTTTTGGAAAAGGAACAGTTTACATGGATAACATGTATTTCTGGAAATTAGGTTCTGTTACTATTACCCCTGCTCCGGTTCCTACCAAAACACAAGCAAACGTAATATCTCTGTTTAGCGATACCTATACCAATGTTTCTGGAATTGACTGGTTTCCAAACTGGGGACAAACTACTGTAGTTGCGGATACTATTATTAGCGGCGATACTACTAAAATGTACACTACCATGAACTATCAGGGAGTTGCCTTTACTACTCCTTTAAATGTATCTTCTATGCAAAACCTGCATATTGATATCTGGACAGCTAATAGTTCTGCTTTTGATCTTAACTTAATCAATACCTCTCCTGCTACTGTTCAACAAAAAGTAACTTTAAAATTATCTTTACAAGGTTGGAACAGTTTTGATATTCCTTTATCTAAATATTCTAATATCTCTTTAAGCAGTATCAATCAAATGTTGTTTGTAGATACTCCTTTTGGAACTGGTAAAATATATGTAGATAATGTGTATTTCTGGAAATCTGCCAATGCACCTACCATCACTAATTTCAGTATTCCTGCACAATTAGTTGGTGCTGCGCCTTATACCATTACTGCACCTACCAGCAATAGCTCAGGTACCTTTACTTATTCTAGCAGCGATCCTACTGTTGCTACCGTTAACGGTAATGTGATAACTATAGTTGGTGCAGGTTCTGCAATCATTACAGCTACTCAAGCAGCTGCTGGTACTTATGGTTCGGGTGTTATATCCAGTACTTTGGTGGTAACTTTTGCTCCACCAATGACTGCTGCTCCAGCACCAAATCATCCTGCTGCAAATGTGATCTCTTTATATAGTAATGCATTTACCAATGTTGCAGGTACCGACTGGTTCCCAGGATGGGGTCAATCTACTGCTGCTTCTGATATCGTAATTGCAGGTGATACTACCAGATTGTATCAAACAATGAACTATCAAGGAACACAATTTGCTGCTCCTATAGATGTTTCTGCTATGAACTTCTTCCATATTGATTTGTGGACACCAAATGCTACTGCTTTTGATGTGTACCTTATTAATATTCCTCCTGCTACACCAATGGAACAAAAATATACACTGAAACCTACCTTGAATGGCTGGAACAGTTTTGATATTCCATTAACTGCTTACAACACAATCGCGCTAAATAAAATTGGTCAGTTGAAGTTTGTAGATACTCCTTTCGGAAAAGGTACAGTTTATGTAGATAATATGTATTTCTGGAAAACCAGTGGTGTACCAGTTTCTATTGTAGACTTTAGTGCATCTATTAAAGAATCAAAAACTAACTTAACTTGGAAATCAGTTACAGATGATAATGCAAATGTTGGATTCAATATAGAAAGAAGTCAGAATGGTAAAGATTGGTCAACTATTGGATACGTTGCTATCACAGATGGTAATGTACAAAAACAATATGCTTTCAACGATAACAAACCATTTAATGGCATAAACTATTACCGTTTAACAGTTCAGAATAAGTATGGTAAAAATACCTATTCAGCTATCAAATCGGTAGTATATGACAGAAATACCGTGAAAGAAATTACTTTCTATCCAAATCCAGTTAAAAACAGATTAGTAGTTAATCTTAATAAAATAGATACTAAAACTGCTTCTCTGGAAATAATAACGATGGAAGGAAAGGTAGTGAAAACTGTCGCTATAACTGATCAGAATTCATTTGGAAATATTACCCTTGATGTTACTGGTTTAATTAAAGGAATGTACTTATTACAATTGAATGATGGTAACTATACATCAACACAAAAGTTGATTGTAGATTAAAAAAGATATTAAAGCAGAAAGAGGTTTGAGTGAATTATCCTCTTTCTGCTTTATTCTTTAATGCTATTGATGGTAAATAGATAATACATTTACGTTGGGAATTTAACGATTGGTAAATGTGATTAGTAATTGTTGCTGAAGTTATTACTTGAAAAACTTAATACGTATAGCTTAATACGTTCTACTTAATTAAACATTTTATATGAAAATGAAATCTGCATTTCTCTTTCTCTGCCTTTTAGCAAGTGGTTTGCTAACACAAGTCTTTGGGCAAGATTTGACTATAACCGGTAAGGTCTCCAACAAAAAGACAGGCGAAGTTCTGCAAGGAGCGTCTGTATCTACAAAAGAAAATTCTAATAAAGTTATTACTAGCTCAAAAGGGACGTTCAAAATTACCTGTCCTAATGGTGGTACCTTGGTGATAAGATACGTGGGAATGACCACCAAAGAGGTAAAAGTAAATGGTGCTGAGCCATTGGATATTCAATTAGAAGAATCATCAGAATCATTAAACGATGTAGTAGTGATAGGTTATGGTACACAAAAGGTAACCAAAGTATCAGGAGCTATTGCTTCTGTAAAAGCTGCTGACATCGAAAAAATGGCTCCACAGAGAGCCGAAGAAGTATTACAAGGTAGAACATCCGGCGTTACCGTGATTCAAAGTGGTTCACCAGGATCTGCTCCTACTGTATTAATCAGAGGTATTACTTCTTATGCTGGATTAGAGCCTACCGTTATAATTGATGGGGTGCCACAAACTTTAACCGATTTCAATTCTATTAATCCAGGAGATATCGAGTCAGTTAACGTATTGAAAGATGCGGCTACTACTGCTATCTATGGAGTAAAGGGTGGTAATGGTGTGATTGTAGTAACTACTAAATCAGGCAGAAAAAATCAAAAGCCAGAAATTAGTTTCAATGGTACTTATGGTATACAAAGTGTTGCAAATAAAATAGGCGTACTAAATGCTACAGAGTATGCAGCTATAGTAAATGAAGGTAGTTCTACCAGTTTGAATGGAGGTATTGTATTCCCGGATTTAACTAAAGTAGGAGTAGGGACTAACTGGCAAGATCAAATATTTAAAGATGCCCCATTACAATCTTACAGTGTATCTGTTAGAGGTGGTGCTGAAAAAATGTCTTACTTTTTGTCAGGGGCTTACAATAGTCAGGGCGGTATAGTTGGTGGATATGATAAGTCTAGATTCGATAGAGGAAATTTTACAGCAAACCTGAATTTTGATCTTTCTTCTAAAGTAAAATTCCTTTTTGATGTTTCAGGTGTAGTACTTAGTTCTAAAACGGTTGCAGAAAATGCTTTCAATAGTATCATAGGTTCTGCGATAAACTACGATCCTACTGTTCCTGTTTTAAATACCACTGGTACGGTGGGTACGTATGGCTTTAGCACTTTGCAAAAATCTGAAATTTTCAATCCACTTACCTTACTGGATAATACCTACAATGATAATTCTGGTCAAAAAGTGTATGGTAAATTTGAATTACAGTACGACCCTATCAAAAATCTTAAACTAACTGCTCGCTTTGGTTATACTAAATATGATGGAGTAGGTAAATCATTTACACCATTGGTGTTTTATGGTCTGAATAATACTGGTAATACCATGGAGGCCGATGGGTCTACTACAATTGGTGCTCATAATAGTGTATCTAACAGCAAGTCGAGTAACTTTAACTGGACTGCAGACTTCTTTGCAAACTATACTTTTAGAGTTAACAATGTACACCATTTTGAAACTTTATTAGGAACTACCATTCAAAAAATTACTGGAAATGCTGCAGGAACCAGTGCACAGGATGTTCCTTTTAACTCTTATGATTATGCAGATTACACTGCTGCTACAAGTGATAATTCAGTTAACTTAAATTCTAAGACTGGTTACTACTATGAATATTTCAACAAACACATTTCCTATTTTACGCGTATTAATTATGATTACAATGAAAGATACCTTGCTTCTTTCTTAGCTAGAAGAGATGGTTCTACCTCCTTTGGAACTGCTAACAAGTTTGGTAATTTCTTTGCAGGATCATTAGGATGGGTAGTGTCAAAAGAAAACTTCTTCAAATCGAACTTTATTAATTTTTTAAAGATCAGAGGTAGTTATGGTTCTTTAGGAAATGATGGTAATATACAACCTCAATATGTACAAATTATTACTGGAGGTTCTAGCTATGTTCCACCTTTCTATAATAGTAATGGATACAATTTCAACAACATATTTTATCCAGGTTCTACAATAGGTTCTGCGGTAAATAACGCATTAAGTTGGGAAAAACAATTGCAGGGAAATATTGGATTTGATATGACCTTTTACAAAAACAAATTCTCTATCACTTTCGATTATTTCGAAAAATCTGTTGATGGTTTATTGTTCCGTCCTACCGGTTCTCAATATTTAGGAACAATCCCTGTTCCTGATGGTAATATTGGTTCTACTAAAACAACTGGTTTTGATATCACTTTAAGTTATAATAATAAATTCAATAAAAATTTATTGGTTAGTACTTCCCTTACGTTTACTACTTCTTCCAATTTAGTAACAGCTACTAATGCTGATGGTACCGCTAGATATCCAGGTGGTTATTATTTTAATGGTCAAAGTCAGAATGTAACATTTTTTGAAAAAGGACAAACTCCAGGATACTTTAGTGGATATAAAACAGCAGGTTTATTCCAGAATGCAGCACAGATTGCTGCTGCCGCTACTCAAACTGGTGCACAACCAGGAGATATACGTTATGTAGACGTAAATGGAGATGGCAAAATAGATGTAAACGATAAGACCAAAATTGGTGATCCTTTTCCTAAGTTCACCATGGGATGGAATTTAAGTATTGAATACAAACATTTCGACTTTACTTCTTTTGTATATGCTTCTGTAGGAAATGATATTTATAGAGCTTACGAAAGAAATGCAAACTTCACTAACAAAGACAGAAGAGTATTAGCAAGATGGACAGGCGAGGGCACTACCAACGATGCTAAAAATCCTAGATACTCATTTGATGATGCCAACAACAATGCAAGAGTATCTGACAGATTTGTAGAAGATGGATCTTTTGTGAAGATTAAAAACATACAATTAGGTTATACTTTCTCTTCTTCTGTTATTAAAAAAGCATTTTCTAAAGTAAGAATCTATGCTCAAATAAAGAATGCTTATACTTTCACAAACTATACTGGGTTTGATCCAGAAATTTCTGGAGGTATAGCGGATACAGGAGTAGATAGAGGAGCATATCCTCAAGCAAGAATTTATTCTTTTGGTCTAGATATTAAACTATAAGTAAACACAAAATAATTAATAAAATGAAAAAATATATAATCATATCAAGTGTGTTTCTGGTAGCGAACATGTTTGTATCCTGTACAAAATGGGTAGACTCTACAGCAAAAGATGCCTATTTAGTGACAGCAGAAGATTATTTGCGTTCAGAAACAGATTATAGAACCATGGAAATTAGCGTTTATACGCCATTGCAATGGTTAAATCAAATAGTTCCAATTGGCGAAATAGCATCCGACAATGCTGTGTCTGGAGGAGAAAGCGCATCCGATGTATTAGATTTACAACAAATAGATGATCATACTTTAACGCCTGTGAATGGTACATTGTCCGATTTGTGGCAGTCTGCTTATGAAGGCGTTAATAGAGCTAATTATCTTATACAATATAAAGCAGCAAATCAAAATGGATTGAAGGTGGATTTTGCTGGCAAAGAAGCTTTGTACGGGGAAGTTTATTTCCTTAGAGCATACTACTATTTTACCTTAGTAAAAATGTTTGGCGATGTTCCATTATTTGTAAACAAAAGATTAGGATTAGAAGATTCAAGATCTTTGCAACGCTCACCTAAAGCGGATGTTTATAATCAAATTGAATTAGACCTTACAAACGCTATAGCCGTATTACCTGCAGTTCAAACTCAAAAAGGAAGAATTACAAAATATGCTGCTCAGGCAATGTTAGGTAAAGTATACCTCTACGAAAAGAAATATGATTTGGCAGCTGCAATGCTGGAAAATGTAATTTCTGGTAATGCTTATTCTTTAGTAGCTGATTTTGGTTCTATGTTTTTAGCTACAGGAGAAAATGGCCCTGAATCTGTTTTCGAAATTCAATACACTAATACTTCTCCTTATTACAACTGGAGTGCAGTTACCAGAGGTCAGGGTAATTATTCTATTCAACAATGCGGTATCAGAGGTTTGACAGGAAGTTCTGCAATGCCATATGCAGCAGGATGGAGCACCAACCTTCCAACTCAGGATCTTGCAAAAGCTTATTCTGCAGGTGATATCAGAAAGGCAGCAACCGTATTAGATATTGATGCATACAAGGCGGCTAATCCTTCTTTCGGTATTTCGTATCAGGTAGCACCTTATAAAAATACTGGTCTTTACAATCAAAAGTATTTGCCTAGAAAAGGAGAAACTTCTGGTCAGATTGAACTGAACTATTTAAACAACTTCAGAATTATTCGTTATGCGGATGTTTTATTGATGGCTGCTGAAGCAAACAATAAATCTACCACTGCTAATGATACCAAAGCGCAAACTTATCTTAACTTAGTTCGTCGTCGTGCATTTGCAGATATGGCACACGATGTTACCAGTACAGGAACTACTTTGTATCAGACTATTCTGGACGAACGTAGATTAGAACTGGCAATGGAAGGAGATCGTTTCTTCGATTTAGTTAGAACAGGACAAGCTGCATCAAAAATTGCCGGATTTGTAACAGGTAAACATGAATTGTTTCCGATACCTCAAACAGAAATTGATATTTCTAATTTGACTCAAAATCCAAATTATTAATCAACTTATTTTAAATTAATCAATTATGAAATTTCTAAAATATTTTATTGCATTAAGTCTATTTGCGGTTATTAATAATGGTTGCAAAAAAGATTCATTCGACGATACCTCCTTATCAAATAAGGTGATTACCCCTGCTAACTTATCTGCATTGTTTAAAATTACACAGGATAATTCAGGAACAGTTACCATCACGCCTAGTGGAGAAGGTGTTTCTTTTTTCTATGTGTACTTTGGGGATTCAAAAACGGATTCAGCTCAGGTAATGGCGGGTGCAGGTATTAATCATATTTATACCGAAGGAGTATACAATGTTAGAATTGTTGCTCATAGCATTACCGGAGGAATTGCAGAAGTAACCAAGCCATTAACGGTATCTTTTAAAGCACCGGAAAATCTGGATTTCACCATTACCACTTCTGGCAATAAATTTAAAGTCGATGTTTCTGCATCTGCTCTATACGAAACTATGTTTCAGGTGTATTTTGGAGATGTAGTAAATGAAGTGCCTTTGTTGTTCTTGGAAGGAGATGTAGTTACCCATACTTATTCAGCTTTTGGTACCTACAATATAAAAGTGGTGGCACTAAGTGGTGGAGCTGCAACAGCACAGTTAATTAAGCCTTATACCGTAACTTCTGCACAGATTGATTTGCCAGTTACGTTTGATGATATTACTTACGACTATACCACTACCGATTTTGGGGGTAATATTACCGTTGACGCTAAGGATACTACCAATAGTTCCAATAAAGTAAAAAGAACCGTAAAATCGGTAGGTGCTCAGACTTGGGCTGGAACTACAGTAGGTACTCCTAATGGATTTGCTACTGCTATTCCATTGACTGCTGCTTCTAATAAAATGAGTGTAAGAGTTTATTCTCCTGCAGTTGGTATCCATGTAAGATTAAAAGTGGAAGATCATAAAAACTCAAACAACTCAGTAGAAACGGAAGCCATCTCCACTGTAGCCAATACATGGGAAACAATGACTTTCGACTTTAATAATAATGCGAGTGGTACACCAGCTTTCAATTCATCTTATACTTACGACAAAGCTTCTTTATTCTTTGATTTTGGTAATGTAGGATCTGGAAAGATATTTTATTGGGATGATGTTAAATATATTGTAACTGCTCAAACAACGCTTTCTTTACCTATCGATTTTGAATCAAGTACAATAGCATACAACTTTACTAATTTTGATGGTGGAACAGCTTCTGTAGCTAATAATCCATCTGCTTCTGGCTCCAATACCAGTGCAAAAGTGGGTAAGATGGTTAAAGGTGCCGGACAAACATGGGCAGGTGCTTATCTTACGATGCCTTCTCCTATGAATTTTTCTACTAAGAAAACATTTAAGATGAAAGTATATTCTCCACGTGTTGGAGCTAAAGTGTTATTTAAAGTAGAGAACCTTACCAATGGAGCTATCAGTTATGAAAAAGAAATGTCTTCCACAGTAGCCAATGCATGGGAAACAATAACTTTTGACTATAGTGCAATTGATGTAACTAAATCTTATTCTAAAATCACATTGATTTGGGATAATGGTACCGCAGGTGATGGTTCTGCTAATTATACTTTCTACTTTGATGATATTACTCTTAACTAATTAAAATCGTTGATAATGATTACTAAAATAAAATTATTAGGTGTTACAATTTTTGTTGTTGCACTAGCTATAATAGGATGTAAAAAAACAGACTACTCGTTTGGGGATATTAAAACTCCTGCTGGACTTACTTTAACCACTGTAATTGCAGGTGCTGATGCTACTAATCCTAATGGTGATGGTACTGGGAAAGTAACCTTTACTGTAGCCGCTAGTAATGTCTTGACTTATAAGATAGACTATGGTGATGGTATTACAGAAGTAGTTCCTTCAGGAGATACTGCTCATAAATATCGTACTACAGGTACCAATGATTACATTGTTACAGTAACAGCCGTGGGTACAGGAGGAAGTGTATCAGTTCTCAGTAAGAAGATTACTGTTCAAACAAACTTTACTATTCCAGCTAATATTGTTGCAGCTCTAACAAACGGATCTTCGCAAATTTGGCAAACAGATCACGATGCAGTAGGACATGTAGGCGTAGGACCAGCTACTACATTTACTTCCGACTATTATTCAGCTACCCCTAATACTAGAGATGCTTGTGTATATGACGATGAAATTACCTTTACTAAAAATTCACAAGGTATAGCTATGTCAGTAGACAATAAAGGGCAAACTTTTATTATAGCTGCGGCTAACTCATTCTATAGTGTGAGTGGTGGAGATAATTGTTACAGTATCACAACTACTCCAAAACAATTAGCTTTTATGGAAGCTACCTCTGCATCCACTACAGCAAATTCTACCAGAATACAATTTATAGTTCCAGGAAATGGTATTATAAATTTTGCAACAGGTGGAACCACTTATGAAATACTTGCTGTTACTGCTACCACTGTAACCTTAAGAAATATTGGTGCTGATGGTCTTGCATGGTATCAAAAATTAAAGGTTAAATAAATTGTTCTCCTATGAAGTATATATTGTCATTTGTTTTATTGCCATTTTTAGTAGTTGTTAGTTCTTGTACCAAGAGTGATCCTTCTCCTACAAATAATACAGCACCAACCAATTTAACATTGTCTGCTGTTGTAAGTACAGATAGCTCTGGTAACGTTTCATTTACTGCATCTGCAACTAATGCTACCAATTATGATTTTGATTTTGGTGATGGTGGCTCATTGAATGTTGTTTCTGGAATTACTACCTATAAATATGCAAACTCAGGTACTTATACTGTAAATGTAATTGCTAAGAACACTAGTGGGTTAATAACTACTAAATCTATTCAGATAACAGTAGTAGTCACTCAGGCTGCAATTTGGTCGGATGAATTTAATATCAACGGAGCTCCTGATGCATCTAAATGGACCTATGATCTAGGTGCAGGTGGATGGGGCAATTCTGAGCTACAATATTATACTAATAGATCAAGTAATGTAGTAGTACAAAATGGGGTACTTAAAATTACTGCAGTAAAGGAATCTTATAGTGGAAGTAGTTACACTTCTGCAAGAATTAAGTCTCAAGGCTTATATGCATTCACATACGGAAGAATAGAAATAAGTGCTAAATTACCTTCAGCATTGGGTACATGGCCTGCATTATGGATGTTAGGAAGTAATATTACAAATACTGCTTGGCCTGCTTGTGGCGAGATGGATATCATGGAGCAAAAAGGGAATGAATTGAATAAAATATATGGTACAATTCACTACCCTGGTCATTCAGGTGGTGGTGGGGTAGGAAGTACGCTTACTATCGCTAATGCTTCAACACAGTTTCATAAATATACTTTAGACTGGTCAGCAGCTGCAATAAAAATGTATGTTGACAATGTATTATATCTTACAGTTCCTAATTCTAGCAGTTTGCCATTCAATCAAAACTTCTTTTTCATTATTAATATGGCAATGGGCGGAACTTTTGGTGGTACTATAAGTCCATCTTTTACTTCAGATACCATGGAGGTAGATTATATCAGAGTGTATAAATAATGTATAAAAGCTTTTTGTGTGAGAAAGTATTTAGTCTCTTTTCTTTTCTTGTGTCTAATTTCTACTTGCACAATAGCACAAGTTGCTAAGGTTTACGTAAAAAAAGTTGATAACGGATTTAAACTCGAAGTTAACGGTAAAGGATTCTTTATTAATGGGATGAATTGGGACTATTACCCCATTGGAACAAATTATAAATATAGTTTGTGGCAGCAACCAGCTAAAACAATCAAAGAAGCGCTGGACTATGAGATGTCCCTTCTTAAGAAAATGGGGGTAAACACTGTTCGACAATACACTGGCATACCCCCCGAATGGATTACATACATTTACGAAAAGTATGGTATATACACTGTTCTAAACCATCCTTTTGGCCGTTATGGATTAACGGTTAATGGTAAATGGGAAGCTAATACCGACTATTCAAATCCATTGGTTAAGGAAGTCTTGATTAAAGAACTAAATGATTTAACTAACAAGTATAAAAATACGCCTGGCTTGTTGATGTTTCTGTTGGGTAATGAAAATAATTATGGTCTCTTTTGGCAAGGTGCAGAAACGGAAGATATTCCTATCAAAGATCGCAAGTCAACTACCACCGCCATCAATCTTTACAAGTTATTTAATGAGGCTGCTATTTCGATGAAATCTATTGATAACAATCTCCCTATTGCAATTTGTAATGGGGATTTGATGTTTTTAGATATCATAGCAAAAGAGTGTGCTGACGTGGATATATTAGGCGTTAATATATACCGTGGACTTTCATTTGGTGATGCTTTCGAAAAAATCAAAATAACGTACAACAAACCGGTCATGTTTACAGAGTTTGGCGCTGATGCTTTTAATCAAATAAAAAAATCAGAAGATCAAAATGCGCAATCAAATTGTTTAGTTCAAAACTGGAAAGAAATATACGCAAATGCATTTGGTGGCAGAAAATCAGAAAATTGCATTGGCGCATTTACTTTCCAATTTAGTGATGGATGGTGGAAGAGCGGGCTAGACTTAAACCTAGATATACATGACTCTACAGCATCATGGTCCAATGGAGGTTATAAATTTGATTTTCAAAAAGGGAAGAATAATATGAACGAGGAGTGGTTTGGTATATGTGCTAAAGGATCTACTAATAAAAATGGAGTGTATAAGTTGTTGCCACGAGCTGCATATTATGCGCTCAAAAAGCTGCACAAAACATATACCCCTACTATTTTGAAAAATTATAATCAAGTTTCTTTAGGTCATAATTAGCGTACATGAATTAGGTGACAGAGGTGCATTAAACAATGTGAACATTTTATAAATTAATAATAGCTGAATTAAAATAACTAATAATGAAAAACGAAGAAATTAGACTTGATTCAATTGAAATAGGAGGAGAAACTTTTTTTAAGATATCTAATGTCAACGAAATGCCTCCCTTTTTCATGAGCATTGTCAGCGATTCAAATCATTGGATGTTCATTGCCAGTAATGGTGGGTTAACTGCAGGAAGAAAAGATGCAGAATATTCGTTATTCCCTTATTA
>CANFLJ010000012.1 GCA_947447815.1 Chitinophagaceae bacterium
AAATAAGTAGCCAGTTCATCCAACGTCTTTACCAGCCTCATAGGACTTTCGTACAGAATGATGGTTCTTTTTTCGGTAGTCAGTTGTTTTAGCTTGGTCATCCTTCCTTTCTTCAAAGGCAGAAAACCTTCAAACACAAAGCTATTGGTGGTGAGGCCGCTATTGACCAGTGCAGGAACAAAAGCGGTGGCACCAGGCAGACATTCTACTTTGATGTTTGCTTTTATACAGGCACGCACAAGCAGAAAAGCAGGATCGCTGATACCCGGAGTACCTGCATCGGTAATCAAGGCCATTGTTTTGCCTGCGCCCAATTGAGCAATCAGATGTTCTACAATCTTATGCTCGTTGTGCTGATGATACGGCGATAAGGGCTTTTGAATACCATAATGATTCAATAGCTTAGAAGAAGTACGGGTATCCTCGCAAAGAATTACTTCTACTGATTGCAATACTTCTACTGCACGATACGTGAAATCTTTAAGATTGCCCAGCGGAGTAGGAACTAAGTAAAGCATTAAGTAGTAATTAAGAATTAAGAATTAAAAAATTAATAATTCAATACAAGGAAAACAGATAAAAGAATACTCTTAGTTGATGAATTCTATTTCGTAGAATTCCATTACCGCATTGGATAATACTTTTTTAGCAGCTTCGTCAGCAATTGCTCTTGCAGCATCTTCGGTAGCGGCGTCTATCTGCAGGGTAATGTGTTTGCCGATTCTTACATCGGTAATTTCGTTTAATCCTAAGTTCTTCAATCCACCCAAAACGGCTTTACCCTGCGGGTCCAGCAAATCTTTTAGTGGCATTACTTTAATCTGTACGTTATAGGTCATGGTAGTATGTATTAAAAATGGTTATTTAAATATTAGCGATACAATTACGTAGGTAAGAAAAGCAAGCGGTACTGCCAGCCAGCCCACCAGTAGTGCAGCTACGATAGCCACGGCAGCAATGATGATAAAAGGCAATAACACCTTTAGGTTTACGCCCGAAAACTTCAGCGCTTTCATTGGCAGGGTACAAACCATCAGGTAACTAACTACAAAGATTACCCCATACCAGAACCATTCGTTCAATAGAATATTGTTGAGTAAAGTAGTGTTGCTATACCAGTATATCAATGGAAAAGATGCAATTACTATACCAGCAGCCGGGATAGGAACTCCTTTAAATATTTTAGATTGTTCGGTATCTATATTAAAACGTCCTAAGCGGTATGCGCCAGCACAAGGAATGATGAAAGCAGGCAACAACCATAGGGTGCTTGCATCTAAACCATTATCGTGACGAGCAATAGCCATTTGTAAAAACTGGTATACAATGATACCTGGTGCTACACCAAAACTTACTACATCGGAAAGGCTATCTAATTGTTTGCCCAGCTCCGAGCTTGCACCAAACAGGCGTGCAACAAAGCCGTCCAGAAAATCGATTACGGCAGCAATAGCAATAAATAAGGAAGCAAAAACAATCTTTTCGGGAATCACAATAGCCTGCTGACCAGTATTTACATCATACGATAGGATAGCGCCATGCTGCATAGCTGCAGTAATGGCCATACATCCGAAGAATAAGTTGAGCAGCGTCAGTAAATTTGGAATTTGTTTTATCATTATATGTGTTGCTATCAATAAGGCCTCAAAAGTAAGTGTAAGACCTTAAATCTATCCATTGTGGCAACAATAAAAGCTTAACATATAATAAAAAAGTTAAAAAGTGTTGTGTTAAGAATACTTTGCATGATTTTTGCACTATCTAACTATTATGAGTAATATTTCAAAGTCTCAGATATTCCAATCTAACAATGCTTCCCGATGGCTAAGGTTTAAATGGGTGGGTAGGTTTATGTTATTGTTTCTTGCGCTGGCCATTATTGTGGTGGTGGTTGCGCTGAAGAACTCCTACAATCCTTCCATTCCGCTGGAAAGCCGGGCGATAAAGAAAGTGCTTTCCGATAGTATTCCTGCTTACCGCGAAAGTGAGATGGGCAGAAAGTACCGTGGTTTCAGAAGTCAGATACAGGATATCTGGAAGAAAGGGAAAGGTTGTGGTCAGAAGGATAGTGTATTAAACTTATCGTCTACGCCTATCTTCAGCGATAGTCTGGGTATAAGAGCCGGGTTTTACGTTACCTGGTACAATCAGTCTTTTACTTCTTTGAAGAAAAACATCTCGAAGCTGAATCTGGTAATTCCGGAGTGGTTCTTTATTAATCCAGATGCCGATACTTTGTATTCCAAGATGGATGACAGGGCGTATAACCTTATCAAATCCTCTGGCGTAAAAGTGATGCCCATGTTATCCAACTACTATAAGGATAAATTTAACGGAGCATCCTTGCACAGAATACTGAATTCTCCTGCAAAGCAGAAAAGACTGATAGATGATATCATCAGACTATTGAAACAAAATAACTTTACGGGTATCAACGTCGATTTTGAAGAACTGGAAGAAACCAAGAACGAAAACCTTAGTAAGTTTCAAAGAGATTTATACACCCAATTACATGCGCAGGGATTGCTGGTTACACAGAATGTAATGCCATTTAATGAAGATTATAATTATACCGAACTTTCCAAGTATAACGATTATATCTTCCTGATGGCTTACGATGAGCATTCTGAATCTACCAAGGCTGGTCCTATCTGTAGTCAGAAATGGATAGAAGCGGCCGTGGGAAATCTGTGTAAGAAGGTAACGCCCTCCAAAGTAGTGTTGAATATAGCGGCCTATGGTTTTGACTGGAGTAAGGATACGGTAGAAAAAGTTACTTACCAGGAAGCGCTTGCCATAGCAAGAGAGAGTGATGGTATTGTAGATTTTGACAATGATACTTACAACCTGCACTTTCAGTATTATGATGGTAAAGACCAGATACATGAAGTACATTTTGTAGATGCAGCTACCAATTTTAATACGCTTCGATATGTAACAGAATATGGTCTGGCGGGTACAGCTTTGTGGCACTTAGGAGCGGAGGATAACCGCTTGTGGGATTTTTATGATAAGCCAATGACTAAAAGCTTTTTGAATAATTTCAACTTCAAAGAGTTTACCAACGTAAAAAGTACCACGGCGCCGGATTTTATTGGAGAAGGGGAAATACTGGAAATGGTTGCAACGCCTACCGATGGTCATATAACACCAGAAGTAGATTATGATGAAATGTTGATTGTAGGCGAAACCTATGATAAACTTCCTTCGACCTATGTAGTAAAAAAATGGGGTAAGAATACCCATATGAAACTGGTGCTTACCTACGATGATGGTCCCGATCCTATATATACTAGAGAGATATTGGATACTTTGGCATATTACCATGTACCAGCTTCGTTCTTTGTGGTAGGTATACAGGCAGAACGCAATATACCATTGATAAAAAGAATAATGAGAGAAGGCCACGAAATAGGCAATCATACATTTACGCACCCAAATATAGCAGAGGTTAGTCCTAGCAGAGCCTTGCTGGAAATGGATGCTACCAGATTATTGATAGAATGTATTACGGGTAAAAGTACGGTGATGTTCCGTGCTCCGTTCAATGCGGATAGTGACCCGGAAAAGTCGGAGGAAATGGTGCCTATTGCTTTAAGTCGTCAAAGAAATTATATTACAGTAGGAGAAAGCATTGATCCGGAAGACTGGCAGAAAGACGAGATACCAGACTTTAATGAAGATACTATTTTGAATAGAGTAGTAACTATTTTCAACAAACATCTAGCTGAAAACGATACCGCTAATATCATACTATTACATGATGCGGGAGGATCGGACAGACATTCTACAGTATTGGCAACGGGTATGATTATCCGATATTTTCAGAGTAGAGGATATTCTTTTACCACCATTGCAGACTTACTGGGCAAGAAACCAGACGATCTGATGCCTCCTGTACCAAAAGGAAGTGGCTATACCCTGTTGCAATTCAATTACTTTATTGCAGAAGCGGGGTATATGGGAGGCAATCTGCTAAATTCTTTGTTCCTGGTATTTATAGCTATGGGATTACTGCGATTAATTGCAATTACTACTTTGGCTATTAAACAAAAGAATAAGGAAAAGAAGATTATTTATCCTGTAATAGAACCGTCGTTGCTGCCAAGGGTTTCTATTATAGTGCCTGCTTATAACGAAGAAGTGAATGCTGTAAGTTCGATGCACAATTTATTGCGTTGCGATTATCCTGCATTTGATATTGTATTTGTGGATGATGGAAGTAAGGATAATACCTATGCCAATATACTGGCAGCCTTCAAGGATCATCCTCGCGTAAAAATATTTACCAAGCCAAATGGCGGCAAATCGTCTGCATTAAACTATGGTATAGAACAAACAGATACCGAGTTTGTGGTATGTATAGATGCCGATACTAAACTACTGCCAGATGCTATCAGCAAAATGATGCGCCATTTCAGCAATCCTGCAGTGGGTGCTGTAGCTGGTGTGGTAAAAGCGGGCAATGAAGTGAATATCATTACCAAGTGGCAGAGTCTGGAATATACTATCAGTCAGAATTTTGACAGAAAGGCTTTTGCTTATGTAAATGCAATAACGGTTGTTCCCGGTGCAATAGGAGCCTTCAGAAAAGAAGCGCTGGAAAAAGCTGGCGGATTTACCACCGATACATTGGCGGAAGACTGCGATTTAAGTATCAGAATATTAAGAGAGGGATATGTAATTACCAACGAATCGCATGCAGTAGCATTAACAGAGGTGCCTGAGTCGGTAAAACAGTTTATGAAACAACGTTTCCGCTGGAGTTTTGGGGTAATGCAGACCTTCTGGAAACACAAGGATGCCTTATTCAATAGCAAGAATAAATCGTTGGGTTGGATAGCGCTGCCTGATCTGTTGTTGTTCAAATACTTTATTCCTTTGTTTACCCCGTTAGCAGATGTGCTGATGATTATTGGATTGTTATCCGACAATGCAGCTAAGATAGGCGTATACTATTTAATATTTACAGCAGTGGATGTGTTGATTGCATCTGTAACATTCGCTTTAGAAAAGGAAAAACCAGGAAAACTTATCTGGATTATACCACAAAGAATTATCTACCGATGGTTGATGATTGTGGTGTTGTTCCGCGCTATTAAAAGAGCGTTGAAAGGAGAGTTGCAACATTGGGGAGTATTAAAAAGAACAGGAAACGTAACTGAGATAAAATAATCTGGGAAAGTATCGCGGATCTAGAAAAGGGGCTTCCATCGAAGCCCCTTTTGTTTTATCAGACTGCTAACCAACACTATTTCTTAATGAAAGAGATGGTATTATCATTTTCGGTAGTATTGATAACTTTAATGATATACATTCCTTTTGCGATAGATTGTACATTTAATTAAGCCACCTGACCAGTAGTTGTTTTTTGACAGTAAACCTTTCCAGTTAAATCAACCAGTTGAATAGTAGAATCGGAAACTAGGCCAGCTGGGAAAATAACAGACATAAAAAAGGGGCTTCCATCGAAGCCCCTTTTTTATTATCAGATTGTAACTGCTCTATTTCTTAATGAAAGAGATGGTATTATCATTTTCGGTAGTATTGATAACCTTAATGATATACATTCCTTTTGCAAGAGATTGTACATTTAATAAAGCCACCTGACCAGTAGTTGTTTTTTGACTGTAAACCTTTCCAGTTAAATCAACCAGTTGAATAGTAGAACCAGCAGCTAAGCCAGAAACCATCACTTCGTTTGTAGCAGGATTAGGATATACATTTAAGGTAAGTTTAGTTTGTAATGCAACCTTTAAGATATTGCTATATACTGTTTTTCCAGTTTTATCTACAGAAAGAACTCGGAAATAATAAGTACCGGTAGATAAGTCGTTATTCATAAATGAATAGTTAGCAGCATTAGTAGCAAATACCTGACCAACAGTTACAAATGTTTTACCATCAGCACTTCTTTCAATAACATATTTGTTCATATTGATTTCGGTAGCCACATCCCATGAAATCTTAACGCTGTTGTTCTTTGTAGATGCGTTAATATCAAGCAATTTTACTGGCAATATATTATCACCAATTTTACCTACACACAAAGGTCCAAAAGAGGTAAAGGTAGCAGTAGCTGTATTGGCTGTGTTGTCGCCGCTTCCGGTATTTAAGCTCCAAATACCAGCAGTATATTCTCCAACACCAATTTGATTGTTAGAAAAAGAGGAGAAGTTAGCTCCTTCTAAAGCAGCAGGCCATCCTAATGCAACAACACAAGGATTTGCTCCTGCCGAACGGGTAATATTCCATATAGCATCTACTGCATTTGCTTTTTGAGCGCCGCTCAATGCAGTTCCTGTAATAGTACCATCAGCTGTTGCACCTTTAAATGCAGAAACAAGGAAAGTAGAGGAATCGGTAGTAGATAATCCTACAGGTAAATAATTAGCAGCATCTCCTACAGGTAAAGCCTTAGCAGCAGCAAAGGAATCTACCCTAATAGCAGACATATTTGCGCCAGAGGAAGTAAGTGCTATATATTTAGCATTACTAAAAGGAGCGCCGGCAATACTGGCAGTTTTAGCAATAATAACGGTATCAGTAGGGCGAACAGTTAATACACCAGAATTCATCGTTAGTACACTATTTACTTTAGTATTAAAGTTTGTGGTAACTGGGGCGTTTAAAGTAATATTACCAACTGTCATAAAAGTTGTCTGACCAGATGTGATACCGATAGGGTTGGTTGTAGCAGCTTTAACTACATAGTTTGTGCCTGCCTGAAATGATTTTCTACCAGTTACAGTAACACAACCAGATGTACTATCAAATCCATTCGGGTTTGAAGTAGTTAAGGTTGCTGTTCCGCCAGAAAAAGTTAATGTATCAATTGCAACACTAGCAGTAGCTGGTTTAGAAAGGATAAGATAAAAACCACCACCACTAGTTGCTATAACGGTAGTATTAGGTTGAATTCCTTTACCACTAACAGTTAAACCTGTAAGACCAGATGGTGCTGTTGGTGTTCCTCCAATGCTTAGATTGTTTATTCTTAATGAATCAGCCATTACAATACCGGTCATTGATGGAGCGGATGGATTTGTTTTACTGGAAAAAGTACCGGTTCCAGAAATTACGCTAGTTCCAAAATTCAGTTTACCAGTAATTTGAGTAGAACTGCTAACATTAATATTGTTGGAAATAGTAACATCACTTACATCACTTACCACTAAAGAAGGGATGGTGATAGTGCCTATACCACTTAATGATTGAGGGGTACTTCCTCCAAATACAACAGTGTTTGTAGAACCTGCAGGAGCTGATAATGTACCATTTACTACTAGATTGCCTAAGATTGGCGTAGAACCGCTTGTGTGGGTGGTATATGTACAACCAGCATCAATGGTTAAACTTTCCATGCTTAATACAGAACCATCTGCTGTTACGGTTGCTGCATTCTGAATATAAACGTTACCAAAATATTTGGTAGATAACCAGGAGCCTGTGCTTGCACCATTGGTTGCACGGATATAATAATTTGATCCTGGCAACATTAATGCCGCCTGATGGGTAGAGGTTCCGCCCATTGGACTGTAGGTGCCACTGGTGATTAATTGAGATCCTGATTGAAACACAATTCCATTATTCAATCCCTGAGTTGCACTACCAAAAGGATAACCAGAAGATGCTGGAGTAGTAGATAAAGTACAAACAGCGGTAGATTTAAATACTAAACCATATAATGTTTGAGACGTTAATCTGTGAACACCAGTACCAGTTATAGTTAAGTTTCCGTCTATGCTACCTGTTGCACCATTCAGAAGGGTTAAAATTATATTACCATCTGTAGCAGAGCTATTAATAGTAACAGTTGATCCTTGGCCAATGATTAAATCATCGCCACCAGTTCCACCCATCAAGGTAAGTGTTCCACTTCCTCCGCCACCTACAGGACGAATAAAAGTTACATTAACATTGTTCTGGAAAATAAACTTTGAAGATGAATCAGAAGAAACAGAAACCGTAATAGCTCCGGTTGTTGGGGTTGCACCGCCAATATTGGAACCATCAAAAATTAAAATATCATCAATACCATTAACTGTTCTAACAGAACCGCTACCATTTAATGCGGTATTCCAGTTAGCATTTGTTTTAATTAAACTTGTGGTTGTTCCACCAACCCAATAGTAAGTTTGTTGTGCTTGTACATTGTACATTAGTGTTGTTAAACACAGTAAGAGTAAAAACCTTTTCATACGCTTTGCTTTTTGTTTTAAAATAATTGTAAAACTGTTTATTAATATTTGATTTATTGTGAAACAACTTGGGCTATGATAAACCAACTAAAATGATTGTTATATGTTGAGTAATTTGATTCATAATATGGCCGATAATTTTTGGTTTGAGTAGGTAGTTTATGATCGTTTAACCAACAAAATCAAACCTCAATATAGCAAAATTGCTAATGTTTTCAATAAGTACCAAATTTATATTATAAAATATAAACTAAACCTAATTGAAATATGGATATATTTTATAATGGAAAAGAATAGTGCAGGGGCATATTAATCAAACTGACTGATTTTGCATGCAACTCCTGCCTTGGTTACTTTAGCTTCTCTATGCAAGCATCTGGTATATGGATAGGATTGGCAGAGGATCATTTACACACAGTAGAATAAAATAAAAAAGACTAGAGATTAATTCGGTTTATATTAACAGAAAGGTCTGTAAAAAAGAAAAACCAGGTATAAAGCCTGGTTTTATATGTTGATTAAATTATCCCTGTGGTGGTGGATTTTCTCCTCCTTTTTCACCTGGTTTTGGTGGATGTGGTGGTCTTAATTTTTTTTCTGCTTCCTTATATTTTTTAAATTCTTCTGGAGTAAGAATTTTAGCAACAGCCTCATCACGCTCTTTTATTAGCTTTTCCATTTCTTCTTTATTTGGCGGAGGCGGAGGCGGAGGTGCTATTTTATCCGCTTTTACAAAAAATTGCTTGAATACTTCGGCAACCTTTTGTTGTTTTTCTGAACTTAAAGATGCGTCTTTTACCATTACTTCTTTTAGTCGTTTTAATCTTTCTTCTACTGTAGGAGGTTTTTTAGGACCCTCTTTTTTCATTGGCTCCTGAGCATAACTCATTACAATTACAGCTACCATAAAAGCCGATAATAATAACATTGACTTTTTCATATTTAAATAATTTGTTTACAGAAAATAAGAAGCAGTACTTTTAATAATCCTTTTGTTTACAATGTAAATATTATCATAATGTAGTGTTTTATCATTACTCAATAGTCCTCTTCTTCTTTTTTCTATTAAACTTTACCCATCTATTTTGGTCGCATCACTACTTAAAATTGAAAAGATGTCTATATCAAATCAATCGAAGAATTTACACCTGCTTTCAAGAGCGGGCTTTGGAATTTCTGCCAAGGACTATTCTCTTATAGATATTCATTCCCCTAAAAAATTGCTGGAAGAAATTGGGATAAACTCAAAGCCCGATTTATTGGACAAAGCATCTCCAGATTCTATAGCTATGGCAAAGGAGTTGCTGGAAATGAAAGAACAGGGTAAACTAATGCAAAATGAGCAGGGGGAGAATAAAAAAGATATTCGAAGAGAATTTAGAAGACAAAGCAACGAGGATATAAGACAACTTTCAATTGCATGGATGGATTTGATGGTAAACGATAAGGCGCAGCTAAGAGAAAAAATGTCTTTGTTCTGGCATGGACATTTTGCCTGTAGAGATGCAAACATATTTTATACCCAACAACTATTACATATAATTAGAACCAACGCATTAGGCAATTTTGGTGATATGCTGAAAGCGGTTAGTAAGAGCGCTGCCATGCTGGGGTTTTTAAATAACCAACAAAACAGAAAACAACACCCCAACGAAAATTTTGCCCGAGAGGTGATGGAACTATTTACGCTTGGAAGGGGCAATTATACCGAACAGGATATTAAGGAAGCCGCTAGAGCATTTACGGGTTGGAATTTTGAAAGAAATGGTGATTTTGTAATGCGTAAAAATATGCATGATGATGGTGCCAAAACAATCTTCGGAAAAACAGGAAACTTCACTGGAGAAGACGTTTTGAACATGCTTTTGGAGAATAAGCAAACAGCAAGATATATAGTGACCAAGCTATATAAATATCTGGTAAACGATACAATAGACCCTTCTAAAATAGAGTTGTTGGCATCCGATTTTTATGAGAGTAACTATGATATTAATGCTTTACTAAAGAAAATCTTCTTGTCGGATTGGTTTTATGATCCTAAAAATATAGGAGTGAAAATAAAATCACCGGTAGAGCTGATGGCAAGTTTAAGAAGAAAGCTTCCAATGGCTATGAATAAACCAGACATACAAACTGTATTTACAAGGGCGTTAGGTCAAGAATTGTTTCATCCACCAAATGTTGCGGGCTGGCCTGGAGGTAAAAGCTGGATTGACAGTTCTTCACTGATGATAAGACTGGTAATACCACGACTAATAGAAGATGATACAGAGTTTCAACTGGCCTTAAAATCCGACGACGATACGATGATGGGAGGATACAGGAAAGAAATGAAAAAGGCAATTTTAAATAACAATCGATTTAAAATAAAAGCTACAATAGACTGGGGCGCTATCAATAAGAATTTTGACAATACAAAAAGAGCGTTTCTTATGAATGATATTCAACAGTACCTAGTAAATAAACAAACCAGTACTGTAACTCAGAAAATCGTGGAATCAATTGTAGACAATTCAAGCAGGGAGGCTTATATAAAATCTGCAGCCATAGCATGGATGAGCACCCCGGAATTTCAAATGTGTTAAACAAAATAAATTAGCTAATATGATAATATACTGATTAGCTAATGATTACAGAATACATCGAGAGGAAGTATATATAACATATAACTTAATATTATGCTGTTTAAAAGAAAAGACTTTATACAACTTGGCGCACTGGCTTCTGCAAGTATCATGATGCCAAAGTTTTTGCATGCATTAGGAAGTACAAATCAGCAAATGGTACCCAAAGGAAACAGGGTACTAATTGTATTGCAGATGAGTGGCGGTAATGATGGATTAAATACAGTTATCCCATTTAGAAATGATATCTATTATCAGAACAGACCTAAGCTTGCTATTGATAAAAAAGATGCAATAAGCATTACAGACGAAGTTGGTCTACACAAAGAATTGTCCTCCTTTGCC
This sequence comes from Chitinophagaceae bacterium, assembly GCA_947447815.1. Classification (GTDB taxonomy): domain Bacteria; phylum Bacteroidota; class Bacteroidia; order Chitinophagales; family Chitinophagaceae; genus CANFLJ01. The sequence continues at coordinate 11,171 of CANFLJ010000012.1, forward strand.
AACTTATACCAGGAGGGCAATATGAGTATATTAAATAATGTTGGTTATCCAAATCCCGACCGAAGTCATTTCAGGAGTATGGATATATGGCATACCGCGGCTGATAGCAAAGAGTACTTAACTACAGGATGGCTGGGACGCTATCTGGATGCACAATGTCATGGTTGCAATAAGCCAACTCAAGCATTGGAACTGGATGATACATTGAGTCTTTCCATGAAAGGAGCTTATGAAAAGGGTATTGCATTCAAAGATGCCTATAGATTATACAATACTTCGCAGGCTAAATATTTTAAAGCGTTGAATGCAGCACATCAGGAACAGCACGCTGAAGCTCCGGTAGATTATCTGTATAAAACAATGACCGAAACCATTAATAGTGCTGAATATATTTTTAAACAAACAAAAGTATGTCCAGCCAAGGGTGACTACCCTAAGAGCGATTTGGGAAATAGTTTCAAAACAATTGCTTCGTTGGTATTGAGCGATATAAATACCAAAGTATATTATGTAAGCATTGGTAGTTTTGATACTCATGTAGGACAGCAGGATAAGCAGCAACGATTGTTTAAAGAAATGAACGAGGCGATTGATGCTTTTACAAAAGACATGAAGGCCAACAATCGTTTTGAAGATGTATTATTAATGACATTCAGCGAATTTGGAAGAAGGGTGGCGGCAAATGCAAGTGGTGGTACCGATCACGGAACGGCAAACAATATGTTTCTGATAGGCGGAGGACTGAAACAAAAGGGACTATTGAATCCTATGCCAGATTTGAGCGATTTACAGGATGGTGATTTAAAGTATAAAATAGATTTCAAAAATGTTTACGCTACCGTACTTAATAACTGGCTAGGAGCTGACTACAAAACAATTCTGGGTAAAGAATATAGTCTGATGAATTTTGTATAATCATACTATTGCTTTAACCACCTTTTTATGATGGGGCTGTCTCTGAATTTAGTAGTAGGAAGTTCAAAATATTTATATAATAGTATAGAGAGTAAAATAGTCGTTATCCAGTATAAAAAATACTGAATATAAGCTGCTGCAATTTCATTAGAAACAAAGCCTGACCAATGTATTTTTTTGATGATCCAATATTGTACTACAGATAAATTTAGTAAGTACATCGAATAAGATATGATACTAATAGTAGAAACAATCCTAAACCACAATCCTGTTGCTTTGTGAATTGTACTTAGGTAGGGCAGCAGAAATAGAGTTGCAATTGAGTTTACAGAAAAACTAAATACACAATTATAGACCGTTCCATTAAAATGATATTTTGAAAACATCATTTTAGATATCATTAATATCATTACCCCACAGAAAAATAGAATAGACTTATAGTGCAGCCAGAATGCTTTATAGTAGTATTGTAGATATGCTCCCAATAACCCATACATTATACTATCCAGTCTTGTAACTACTTGTTTTCTATAATTCAGATCCCAGTAAGAAAAACTAGTTGCACCTATATGATTAAATCTTAAGTACCTAAATAAGGATACAACCAATATCATCGTAATTGCAGTAAATAGAACAGATGATTTGACGGAAGCTTTTAAAATCAAGATACATAAGAATAAACAGAAAGGGATGATTAAGTAAAACCATTCTTCAATACTTAAGCTCCATGCATCTGGGAAAAACCCTGGATGACAGTAAAAAAGGTTCTGACAAAAAAGGAAGTATTTCTTTATAACCCAGACAGAAAAGTGATTGGTAAAACAACTATTTAAGACAATTAATAAAACTAATACAAAAAGGTAGTTTGTTATTGTTCTAAACCATCGCCTTACCCAAAAATATATTAGACTTTTAGTGCTAAGATATTTTGATCCGAGGGTTTTTAGTAGAATGTCTCCAATCAAAAAGCCACTTAATACAAAGAAGATAGAAACCCCATCCATCACAAATAACTCGTACTTAACTGCTATAGATTTTGGCAAAAGATATTTTCCATGTTCAAATAACACAAAAAATATAGCAGCGGCTCTTAGAAGGTCCAGTCCGAATATTCTATTCTGATTGATTTCTATTTTAAAAAGACGACCCAATTAAAAAGCTTTGATGGATAACAAATATATATGGTAGATCAATATCAAGAATAATCGTTACGCCCCCCAGCCCTCTCTATCCAGACTTCTGTAATGAATAGCTTCAGCCAGATGTTCTGGTTTTATCTTTTCGCTTCCCGCCAAATCGGCAATTGTTCTGCTTACTTTTAAAATTCTGTCGTAGGCTCTGGCAGATAAGTTTAATCTTTCCATGGCTCTTTTCAATAGCAGTTCGCCTACCTGATCTATGGCACATACTTCCCTTAATATTTTAGTGGTAATCTGTGCGTTGGCATAAATGCCAGGGTATTCTTTGTATCGTTCGGTTTGTATGTTTCTAGCTTTTATTACTCTTTCCCTTATAGTTGCAGAACTTTCACCTACCTTGGTATTATTCAATTCGCTAAATGCAACCGGGGTTACTTCAACATGTAAATCAATCCTATCCAGTAAGGGTCCTGATATTTTATTCAGATACTTCTGTACTGCTCCCGGAGGACAGGTGCATTCTCTTTCGGGATGATTAAAGTAACCACAAGGACAGGGGTTCATGGAGGCAATCAACATGAAATTAGCCGGAAACTCCAGCGC
>CANFLJ010000013.1 GCA_947447815.1 Chitinophagaceae bacterium
AATGGTTATCGTGTAGTAGCTACAAAGAAAAGACTGGAGGCATTGGAGCAACAGAGTAAGAAACAACTTAACTCGACCATTCAAAATACAATTGCTGTTGTGATGCTTAAATACTATGATATTATCAGGCAGCAGAGTTATATGAAAACGCTGCAGCAAAGCATTGATTTATCCAGAAAGCAACTAGAAATAATTAGCTCCAAAAAAGAAGTTGGTATGGCTAATAATGCTGACTTATTTCAGTCACAGATAGATTTGAATACCCGTTTACAAGACTATGCTTCTCAGGAGTTGATTGTAAAACAAGCGAAGACGGATTTATTAACTGTGATGGCCATAAAAGCAGACAGTGTGATTAATATTAATGATTCCATATTGGTGGATGGTCATCTTTTGCTGGCACCAGTTTTAGACTCTCTTCAACACAATCCTGACATAGAATCAATAGATAAACAAATATTTATTAATCAGCAGATAGAGAAAGAAACTGCGGCACAACGCTATCCATCTTTAAGAGCCAATACAGGATCGAACTTTGGCCGTACGCAGTCTGATGCAGGGCAAATATTGCTAAATCAATCTTATGGTCCATTTTTAGGGTTAAGTCTTTCAGTGCCAATATACAATGCAGGAATTACTAAGAGGCAGGAAAAAATGGCTATGATTAATACGACACTTTCTAAACTACAAAAACAAAATTTGATTGATAAATATCAGTCGGATATTATTAAAACTTATCAGGCTTACACTACTAATATCAAACAATCACAAACCCAACATAGCAATTATTTATTATCGGCGCAATTGGTTGATTTATCCTTACAAAGATTTAAACTATCTCAAGCTACCATTATTGAATTGAGAGAAGCGCAAAAGAGTTATGAAGATGCGGGCTATCGCCTTGTAAATCTATTATATGCGGCTAAAATTGCAGAGATAGAATTGAAAAGAGTTAGTAATGGACTAGGCTTATAGTTTTCTGTAAATTCTGGTTTAATTTCTTTATTTTAGTTTCCTAAAGCAAAACCAGCATGCGACTAACAGTTTACTTTAAAGATTTTTTTAGCAGCGAAAAAGCTGGCGGGCTGATTTTGTTGGTTTGCACTATTTTCTCTTTAATTACTACCAATTCTATTATACAATCAGGGTATCTTTCTATATGGCACTATTCGATAGCTGGCCACCCGCTGGAATATTGGATAAATGATGGGTTTATGGCTATCTTTTTCCTGTTGATTGGTCTGGAGCTAGAACGTGAATTGTATGATGGAGAACTATCTACCATAAACAATGCTTTATTGCCGATACTGGCTGCACTGGGCGGAATGTTGGTGCCTGCAGCCATTCATGCTATGCTGAATAAAGGGACAATATACAGTTCTGGTGCCGGTATACCAATGGCAACAGATATTGCATTTGCACTGGGTATTCTTTCTTTACTTGGGAATAAGGTGCCTGCTTCTCTTAAAGTATTTCTAACTGCCCTTGCTGTAATTGATGATCTGGGTGCTATAGGGGTAATAGCTGTGTTTTATACAGATACAATTGTCTGGATGAATTTAATAATAGCATTGGTCGTTTATATTCTATTGTTTATGCTGAATAAAAGAAAGGTATATACATTGTGGCCATACTTGACCGGTGGAATAATTATGTGGTACTGTATGCTTCATTCGGGTATACATGCAACCATTACAGGTGTATTGCTTGCTTTTGTAATTCCATTTGGCGATAGAACAAGAAAGTCGCCATCGTATAGATTGCAACATTTTTTACATAAGCCAGTAGCTTTTTTTATTATCCCTGTTTTTGCATTAGCCAATACTGCAATTATCATCAATGGAAACTGGGTTTCCATTTTTCAGCATCATAATGAGTTGGGTATAATGGCAGGTTTGATACTAGGTAAACCTATCGGTATTTTATTGTTTAGTATGGTTGCTGTGTGGCTGGGGATATGCACGCTGCCAGCAGAAATAAAGTGGAAACATATACTAGGTGCGGGTATGCTGGGAGGAATAGGCTTTACCATGTCGATTTTTATTACTCTATTGGCGTTTAAACAGGAGGAAGCAATAATAGCCTCTAAACTTTCAATCCTGATAGCCTCTTTACTGTCGGGTATAATAGGGTGGGTGTGGCTTAAGTTTACGCTTAAGAAATCCACATTGAATTAATCCATCAAATCTTTTGGAGTATTTATATTCATTTGATTGTTCAATAGTCGTTCCATATATGTTTGCAATAATGAAAAGGTTTGAGGATACATATACACATAAGGGAATGCGAAATCAGCTGATAAAGCTGCTACGAGAGAAAGGGATTACAGATGAGAATGTACTGGAAGCCATGACGACTATTCCAAGACACTTTTTCTTAGATTCGGCTTTTGATAAAATAGCCTATGAGGACAGGGCATTTCCTATTGCTGCTGATCAGACTATTTCTCAACCATATACTGTAGCATATCAGACCCAGTTGCTGGAAATAAAGAAGGGAGATAAGGTATTGGAAATAGGCACTGGAAGTGTGTATCAAACTACAATTCTGGCTGAAATGGGAGCCTGGGTGCATACTATTGAAAGACAAAAAAAATTGTTTGAAGAACAGAAAGGATATTATTTCAGGAGTAAATACCCTAACATAAAATTTTTCTTTGGAGATGGTTTTGAAGGATTGAAAACGTATGCTCCTTTTGATAAAATAATCATTACAGCGGCGGCACCATTTATACCACCAAAACTAGTAGAGCAGCTGAAAACAGGAGGTTATATGGTTATTCCTGTAGATGAGGGTGATGCACAAAGAATGATGCGACTGACCAAGCAAGCTGATGGTAGTTATACTCAACAGATGTTTGATCAGTTTTCTTTTGTACCGATGCTTACAGGTAAGAATCAATAAATGATTATTCACTTAGTTCTAACCACTTCATTTCCTTTTCTTCCTGAAGTTTGATTATTTCTGCTATTCTATTACTGATAGCAGTTATTTTATCGAAAGTGATATTTGGCTCGCACAAAGCTTCTTCTGCTTGCTTCTTTTCTTTTTCCAGATTAGCAATTTCGCGTTCTAAATTATCCAGTTGTTTCTTTTCTCTAAAGCCCATCTTCTTTTTGGCAGGAGCTTCTTCTGTTTGAACTGGTGCTGATTTCTTTTGTATTTCTTCAGCTTGTTTTTTCTCTTCTTCTTTTTGTATTAATCTATATTGAGTATAGTTTCCTGGGAAATCTTTTACTACACCATCTCCTTCAAAAACAAACAAGTGATCTACCAGTCTGTCCATAAAGTAACGATCATGGCTTACTATCAGAATACAACCTGGATAGTCTGCCAGAAAGTTTTCAAGCACATTTAGAGTAGGAAGATCCAGATCATTGGTAGGTTCATCCAGAATAAGGAAGTTAGGATTTCTGAATAGTATAGTCAGCAACTGCAGTCTTTTCTTTTCTCCTCCACTTAGTGATTGAAGATAGGTATATTGCTTATCAGGCGTGAAAAGAAAAAGTTCCAGAAACTGAGAAGCACTTAGGCTACTACCATCGGCCAGTGGAAAATTTTCGGCAAAGGATTTCACGTATTCTATTACTCTGATATTATCTTTTGTATCAAGACCCTTTTGAGCAAAATTTCCGAAAACAACAGTGTCGCCAATATTTACTTTCCCAGAATCTGCTTTTTCCAGATCTTGAATAATGTTTAGAAAAGTAGATTTACCTACGCCATTTTTTCCAATGATTCCAATTCTTTCGCCTTTGCTGAAAGTATAATCAAAGCCTTGTAAGATTTTGTTTTCTCCATAGCTTTTGTATAATTTTTTAAGTTCCAGAATCTTACCACCAAGACGGCTCATTTTAACTTGTAATTGCAACTGAGCATCCTGGATCTTTTGTTTAGCTTTTTCTTCTACTTCATAAAAGTTGTCCTGACGACTTTTGGATTTAGTAGTTCTGGCTTTTGGTTGTTTACGCATCCATTCCAGTTCTTTTCTATAATCATTACGAGCCTTATTGATACTGGATTGTTCGCTTTCTATACGAGCAGCTTTTTTCTCCAGAAAGTTTTCGTAATCTCCTCTATAAGTATATAAATTTTCTCTTTCCAGTTCCCATATTTCATCTGCTACTGCATCCAGAAAATAACGATCGTGGGTTACCAGTAACAAGGTGACATTTTCCTGATTTAAATAATGTTCCAACCACTCTATCATTTGTACATCCAGGTGATTGGTAGGTTCATCCATCATTAAGAAAGAATGTTTTCTTTCAAAGCCAATATCAATTAATGTTTGAGCAAGAGCGATTCTTCTTCTTTGTCCACCGCTCAACATCTTCACAGGTTGTTGAAGATCATGAATGTTCAGTCTGGTAAGAATCTGTTTTACTTTGGCTTCAAAATTCCAAGCCTGCAATTCATCCATCAAGGTTAATGCATGAGTAATAGCCGGGCCATCGTTGCTTTCTACAGCAGCTTCATACAATTTGATTGCATTGATGATTGGATGTTCGGTATGAAAGATATTTTCCAGTACGGTCTTTTCTTCTTCAAAGTAATTGTCCTGCTCGAATAAAGCAACATTTACATCTTTATTAATCCATACTTTACCATTATCGGGTGTGTCTTTTCCTGCAAGGATTTTTAATAAAGAAGATTTACCAACTCCATTTCTTGCTACTAAAGCTATTTTATCTCCTTCATTGATATTAAAAGAGAGCTTATCAAACAGACCTGTAATACCGTAACTCTTGGAAATATTTTCAACTGAAACATAATGCATGCGGCAAATATAGTGACCTATGCCTCATTGCGGTTTTTTGAATATAGATCTACTTACTTATTCAATACCTTCTGGAAGGATTGACGGTAGGTTTTGCCTATTGGAATTTCGAAACCTTTTATATGTATAGAATCATTTTCTACCAGTTCGATTTGCTCCATATTAATTACATATGAACGATGAACCTGCAGAAAGGAATGGTGTTGTATTTTTTGTAGAAGCTCTTTCAAGGATAGATTTATCAAAATATTCTTTCCATTTTGTAAGAAAAGCTTAGCATAGTCGTTTACTGCTTCTACGTATAGCAATTCATTCAAATTTACTTTAATATGGGTTATTCCAGATTTTACAAATAGAATTGGTGAGTCGTTTATTACTTCTTTTTTCTTTTTTGACTGATCTATACGATCCATACAAGTTTTGAATCTTGCAGGAGTGAAAGGTTTTTTAAGGAAATCGAATACTCCATTTTCAAAAGCTGAGAAAGCATAGCCTTCATCACCTGTTAAAACAATAACGGTTGGATTACCTGTAATAAAAGGAATAATATCAAAACCTTTCCCATCAGGTAATTCAATATCTAGAAAAATAATATCGACAGAATTCAATGAAAGAAACTCTATTGCATCTTTTACATTAGTTGAGATTGATTCAATTGTAACGTTTTCAAAAAAAGATAAATTTCTTTCCAAAACCGCAGAAGAGAACTCATCATCTTCAACAATTAATACAGAATATTTGGTAGACATATAGAGTAAATTTAATTGTATTCGCCTCTTAGAATATTGATTGTTTCATCTATTAAAGCTTCAAAGGAAAACAAATCTGACATAATTTCATCAAAATTTATCTTATTTTTTGAATTTTCCTCCAATCTTTTTACTAAAACAGTACCTTCTTGTAATCCTAGTGCTCCGATTGAAGATACAAATTTGTGCGCATTTCTAGCTAGTGTGTCCCAATCTTTATTAGCAAATGCTACTTTCATATTATCCAACATTTCGGGAGAAGTTCTGATGAAAATTTCTGCAAGTTTTTTAGCATATAGTTCATTACCACCACTCATTATTGTCAAACTCTCTATAACTTTTGGTTGCTTTGTAACATCAGAAGACTTCATGTTATCTTTTTTAGTATTTTTCGATTGACCATTAATCATTCGGTCTATAACAGTAAATAGGTTTTCTTCATTATAGGGCTTTATCAAGTAATCGTTCATGCCACTTTTATTGTATCGTACTTGAATACCTTTAATAGAATTTGCAGTTACAGCTATGATGGGGATTGTTGCTTTTTCTTTAATTTTTCTGATAGCCTCAGTTGCTTCAAATCCGTTCATTTCTGGCATTTGTATATCCATCAGAACCAGATCGTAATCATTATTTCTAACAGCTTCTACGGCTTTTTTACCATTATCTACAATTGTTACATCACAATTCCAGTTTTCTAAAATATTGCGAACTACATATTGGTTTATTTCTACATCTTCAGCAACCAGAATTCGTTTTCCTTTTATGGATCTGTGGTCGGCTGTAGGAGCATCTTTCAGTCTTTTAAGTTTAGAGATTGCATAAGGGATCTTAACTATGAAACTAGTGCCTTTATTTTCAATACTATTTACTAAAATTGTACCATTAAGAATTTCTACTAAATTTTTACAGATGGATAATCCAAGACCCGTACCTCCATACTTTCTACTTATTTCAGCTTTTGCCTGAACGTATGGGTTGAAGATATTGTCGAGCTGATGTTTTTGAATGCCAATTCCAGTATCTGTTACTATCAATTCAATATTCATTTTATTACCAAACACTTCTTTAATATGTGTGGTAATAGTTATACCCCCAACTTCTGTGAATTTAATTGCATTCCCTATGAGGTTGAAAACAATTTGGTTAAGCCTGTATGGGTCACCCTCCACTAATAAATCCTTTGGTAGGTGATTGTCGAAATGAATATATAAATCTTTGTCTTCAGCCTTGTACCGGAAAGTTTCTATTGCGTATTTTAGCTTCTGACCAATATTGAAAGGTATTGATTCTAATTCTATTTTACCAGCAATCATTTTTTCAAAGTCCAATACGTCATTTACAATAACTAATAAATTATTAGAAGACTCTTTAATTAGATTGGCATATTCTTTTTGCTTACTGGTTAAAGGAGTTTTAGATAATAATTCTGTTATTCCCATTATGCCATTCATTGGAGTTCTTATTTCATGACTCATATTGGCAAGGAAAGTTTCTTTTGCTTTTGCAGCCTCTTCTGTCTCTTTTTTAGCTAGTTCCAGTTGTTTTTCTATTTCTATTCTATCTGTAATGTTCAGTCCATAACCAATTACTAATTCTACTTCATTGTCTTCATTTAGTACTGGATACATATTTCTCAAATGGTATTCCGTTTTACCTTCAGCATTAATTAATTCTTCTAGAAACCGTTCTAGTTTTTTGGAAGCTAATGCTTTGTTGAATAATTCTTGTCTTTTATTAGCTACTTTTAAAGGTTTATTTCTATACCTGAAATACTCCTCATCATTTTTACCAATAATCCATTCTCTTAAAATCGGGTCTTTAATGGCTACAGGATTTAAAAATAAGTAACGTTGTTCTTTGCTGAGTACAGCAATGTCTGCAGGTATATTATTTAAAATGCTCTCGTAAAATACTTTCTGGTTATTAAGGGCAGATTCTACTTCCTTAAGACTGGTAATGTCTGTATGCGTTCCGATGATTTTTATAGGTGTATTATCGTTGTTTTTTTCAAATACAACACCTCTGTCTAATATCCATTTTACTTTCCCATTTTTCAGTACAATTCTATATTCAATAGAATGGTGATTTATCTCACAATTTTTATATTTATGATCTAATTCATCCATCTTGCTTTTATCATCTGGGTGTAAATAATCCAACCAGTTTTGATTTTCTGTCTCATAATTTTCTGCAGGGTTAAAGGTAGAGTCTGTTTGAGAGAATTCTGTTTTTTGAGTTCTGTAATCATAAACCCATACATTGTCACCAATTTTTTCTAATGCAACTTTAAATCGGTCTTCATACTCTTTAAGTTGAATAGAAGCCTCTTTCTCTTTTGTAATATCTTCTTCTATTGCAAAGAAACCTGTATGAACTCCTCTGTAATTATATAGTGGTTGTCCATTTATTCTGATCCAGTAAGAGTATCCTTTTTTATGGTAATTAATTATCTCGCAAACAAATGGTTGTTTAGCTTTTATTTGATTAGACAGGTAATTAATGGATTCTTCTGAAGTGCCAGGCCCCTGTAAAAAACTACCTGGTGTTTTATGAATTACTTCATTTAATGAATAACCTGATATTTTTACAAAGCCTTTATTAATCCATTCAATTTTACCAAATCGGTCAGTTATAACTACTCCATTTACTGTTTCTTCAGCAATTAGAGATAGTCTTTGTAAATCGCTTTTTTGTTTTTTTACCGTTTCTAAAAGTTCTTTTACTTCTTCTGTTACAATTTCTTGTGTTTTTAATACATGCAAGACATCAATTAAGGAATCATGAATTGCGAAGTCGTTAAGTTTTATGTCAAATTCCTTCACATGATCCATAGAGGAAAACCAAGGAGTAACTAATAACAATAAAGATTCGCTTTCTTCAAGGTATTCTATTTGCCCTCTAAGGGACAACTGTTTATTTTCATCATATTCAATAATAATTAATTGATTACTGATTTCCTGGAGTGTTGAAAACGTAATCTCTTGTAAGGCAGGTCTTTTGAAAGAAAAAAGTTTGGACAATGGAGTGCCTTTTACCATTGGTAATATCTTGGCAATCGATCTGCCAAACCCCTGTATAATTAAGTTTTGGTCTACTAAAACATAAAAGGGGAATAATCTATTAAACTGGTCATCTTTAAATTTGATTTCCATAATTACCAGCTAACTTTAAATATTTCATGATCATCTCCTGCATCTCTATCTTCTAATAAATCTATTGTTACAGGGGTGCTATATAATTTTGCTAAACCTTGAATTAATCCTCTTACAAATTCCTTTAATCCTATTCTTTTAGAAAAGTAATGTAAATAGAGGCTTCTTTCTTCCTCATGACTCACTTTAAATTCGGGAGGAGTAAGTTTTGGATAAAATAGCATTACTCTATTATGAAATGCAGGAAGATTCTTTAAGAACTCTTTTAGGTTATCACCTCCAGCTTCCATTAGGCTACCGTATTTTTCTTTTCCTGTTTTAAGTACCCAGTATTCCCCAAAAGTTATTAATACATCACTCAATGGAATATTCATTTCTGTGGAAACAGCACCAGCAAGTTTGTAGGTAATATCATCATCATAGGGTTCATTACTCATAAAAAAATCTACATCTACACCACTGGTTTCTTTGATTATATTCCATTTTTCAATCCCAAAATTTTCAATCACAAGGCTTTCAATGGCTTTATTAACAATGCCGTACATAGAAATAATTTTTATAAAAACGGGTTAACCCCATATAGAATTGCGTATGCAATATAATATTTTAATTCAAATATGGTGATAACAAAAAAAGGGCTGATAAATCAACCCTTTTAAAACTTAAAAAAAACACCTACTAAAACATTAATACTTCAAGTTCATTTAGTTTCCATATTGGATATTAGATATGGAAAATTGGATAATTGCTTTTCATGATGGATATTGAACTTTATAGTATGATATTGGATATTTAAAAACTTAATTCTTAGTTATTACTTGCTATATTATAGTCAATTTTCTTTCTGTTTAAAACTAGGTATTGATTTTTAATCCCTTCGTTATTAAACATTGTTGCAATGGTTATAGCGTATGTTATATTTTCATCAGTTTGTGTATGGTCATTAAATGTGTAACCATTATTCAAATTATCAAATTCGGTAACTGGTTTATTATTGATTTTAACCCAGTTTGTACCTTCTTTTTTATAGATATTAAATCCTTTTGCATGTATCTTATTGATCGTATTTAGCGGCAAACTCCACAAAAGCTTAACCCCTGTTTCAGTATACGTAGAATTTACATTTATACTCTGCTCAAGGTGTATATTGTCTTTTGAATTCCAGGTAAACAAAGCAACAGGTGATTTTTCTTCTCCATTCAATCTTACTGGAAATAAACCATATTGTTCTTTATCTTCAATATTGTTTCTATCTATTAAACCAAATCCACTTATTAAGGCAAGATCAAAGTCGGATCCAAATGAACGTGATAAAATCTTTAATGTATCATTGTTTTTAAGTAAAGATTGTATAAACGATTTATTATCCATGCTTTTCAAAACTCCCTGTTCTAATAATGACTTTAATTTAGATTTAAGTCTTATTAATTCTTCCGTTGAGTTTTCTACTATTTGTAGATTTTTGTTCTGATAAACTTCAGGAACAATAGGCTCATTATTAATAGATATCCATTGACCATCCTTATTTTTCTTTTTGATATTGAATCCAACGAGATTTTTATCCCATTTTTTTACAAACCACATCAACTTTATTGTTTTGCCATCCTGACATTCTCCAATCAGCTTAGCCTCTATAGTATTGGCTTTTAGTATTGGTGAAATCATTACAAGCATTACTAATAAAATTAAATTCTTCATAGATATTGGTTTTAAACCAATCGGTTTTTGCTAACTACTCAGCTATTCCGATTGAGGATGCAAATGTGTAACGTTTACACTCGTTTAAATATCACTTTTCGGTGAATGAATAGTTTTTTCCGGCGAATGGTTTAAAATACTTGACTACTATATGATACCATGTATTTAAAATAATAGCTATAAAATATTAAAATTATATAGTTTACCTATTATTAGGAAAGAATTTTCAATACAATACTTTTGCTTTTTTTGATTTTACAAGTATTGGTATTAAATAACAGTATATGATTGATTATTCTCAGGCAAGAATAGAAAAGATAATATATAATAGAATAAATGGTAATAGCGTATCGGATATATTGAGTGATAAACAATATTCCTATGATGGTGAAGAAGCCGAAGATCTTAAAAAAATCTTTCTAAAACCGTTTGCTAACCATTTTGAGACAAACGAGTTTAAGCATGCCATCTCTATTGATTTAAATCCTTTGTATACAATTGCGGAATCAATATTTAAAGGCAAAGAATTTGTCGAGAATGCCCTTCACGTACACCAGCATTTAAAGTCGGTTTCAAAACATCCTAATATAAAAGATGGCGATTTGTTTGTAGTTCATTATGATAACGTAAGATGGAATAACGAATATCAGGAAGCAATAGGGATTTATAAAATTGAAAATAAAGATCGTTTTTTAGAAACTACATATAACGATAATGGAGAAGCTGAATTTATTCTTAAAAAAGGAATTGGTGCTAAGAAGCTGGATAAGGCCTGCCTGATAATTAATACTGAAAAGCCATATACTGTATTTATAATAGATAATGTAAGCACCGAAACGGATTACTGGAGGAACGATTTTATAGGTGCACAAAAGAAGAAAGATTTTATTAATGACACCAATCAGTTTCTTACCCTTACCAAATCTTTTGTTACAGAACAAATGCCCAATGAATTTAATGTTTCTAAAACCGAACAGATTGATTTATTAAATAGATCGATGGACTATTTTAAATCGCAGGATGAATTTAATATGGAAGAGTTTAGTAGAGATGTAATTCATCATCCCGAAGTGATAGATGCTTTTAATGGATATAAGAAAAAATTTGAGCAGGAAAAAGACGTAGATATTGCAGAGTCATTCGAGATATCTGCTCCGGCTGTCAAGAAGCAGGCAAGAGTATTTAAGAGCGTATTAAAGCTTGATAAAAACTTTCATATTTATATTCATGGCGATAGACAATTGATAGAACAAGGGATAGAATCTGATGGAAGAAAATATTATAAAATATACTTTAATCAGGAACTGTAAGTAGTTTAAAAGGTTTAAGAAGTTTAAAAAGTTTAATGGGTTAAAACAAGATGGTTTCAAGGTCTGTTTTTTACTTTTTATTTCGAAAGAGCTACAAGGGTAATACAAATTTTGTACATTAAAAAGAGAAATAAATATATTCAACAATAAACATTGTATACTTCGTTTATTGTTTTTTCTATAATTACTTTTGTGCAATGCGTACCGTAATAAATTTATTCAACGTAATTGATCACAACGAGGTTACTCCTTTTACATTATTTGTACATTCTATTATTCATTCCTTAGCCTTAAAACATCCGGAGGATGAATATATTATATTGAATAGCACCAATAAAATGATCAACCATTATTTGCCTAATGTGAAAAGTCATTTGATAGAACCTCCTAAAAGAAATCCTTTAGTAGCCTATCGTTATCAAAGGTTTGTATTGCCTGGCTTAGTTAGAAAAATGAATGCCGATTTGTTGATAGAAGCTAATGGTGTTTGTTTCCGTACTAAACATGTACCGCAAATAATATTGCTGGACGAAAAACAATCGTATAAATCCAGAAGATTGCTGGATAAAGTACTATTTCCCATCTCCCTGAAGTATGCTAAAAGTGTAGTTTCTTTTACCCAAACCACCAATAGTGGATGGACAAAGATGTACCCTGGATATGCCAACAAATCATTACTGTTACAGTATGCTGCCAGCAACCATTTTTATGAACATACTCCAGAAGAAATATTGAAAGTAAAAGATGGCTATACCGATACAAGGCCTTTTTTTACCTGGTATTGCGATGAAACAAATGTTGCTCTTTGGGAAGAAGTAATAAAGGCGTTTAGCTTATTTAAAAAATGGCAGCAAAGCCACATGAAACTGGTAATTGTAAGTTATGTAAATACCCATGCTATTGAACTAAAACTAAAAAATTATAAGCACCGTGATGAAGTAGTAATAGTTAATAACCCTGATGAACCAATCAGTTCTAAAATAATAGCAGCTTCTTATGCTATGCTTTATCCTGCAAAATTAAAAGAAATGCCGCTGCCTGTTTTGCAATCAATTAAATGTAATACACCTGTTATCGTCAGTAAATCTGTTGCAGATATTGCTAATGATGAACAGGCATTTTACTGGACAGAAGAACCAGAACATCAATCATTATCCAAGCAAATGATTCTATGTTATAAGAATGAAGAATATAGAAGAGAAAAAATAGAATCTTCCAACAAAATAGGACAACAATACTCTTATGAAAAGTTATTAGAAGAGTTTGATGGATTAATGAGGCACAAAAAGGGTTGATTAGATAGATTCAATTACTTTCCAATACAATAAAGTTTTGTTCATACTCAGGAATAGATTAATCTCATATAAGAATAAAGTAGTCTTACATAGGAATTGAATTTTCCTATGTAAGAATTTATTATTTCTAAATAGGAATATAACTTTCTTGGGTAAGAAAATATAATTATTAGGTACTTTAATTTTATTCCTATTTAGGAAAAGAAAAGTATTACCCAATACCATTTATTTCTTACCTACCTTTAAGGAATTCTCCATCAAATTTAAACGCCATATCATGTCTAGAAAAGTAGTAGTGAAAATTACCTGGTCTATTAAGAAACCTTTAGAAATGGCTGCATTTGCTATAGGAACTGTTGTGGCAATGAGTGATAATAAGTACTTTCTTACACCCGACATTGATATGATAACGATGTCTGATTCTTCAAATAGAGTTCAATTTGCTTTTGGTAATAAGAAAAATGGAGCTATTGCAAAGGATGAATTGAATACTGCTATTAAAACATTGAATACTCATTTGCACGATCAGGCAGAATACGTGAACGATATTGCAAATGGCAATGCTACCATTACGCATAGTGCAGGTTTTATGTCTACCAGCGATATAAGAGGACTTGGTATTAAACCCAATGCTGTAGAACTTGTAAAACTAAAAGCAACTAGTAATGGCGGAATGAAAGCACAGGTAGCAAAAGTAGATGGTGCTACTAATTATTGTTTTTTACTGGTTACCAATGGAGTGTTTGATATCACGGTTGTAAATGGAGAAATATTTATACCATCCGGCACCACCGTTCGTATAATTAATACTACTAAAAG
>CANFLJ010000014.1 GCA_947447815.1 Chitinophagaceae bacterium
CCCCACTACTTACATTAGTTATTTTTATAAAGTATAATCCTTTACTACTATTCAATTCTTGTTTTATTACCCCATTGCATCCTTTACATTGTTGTTCCCAAATTATTCTACCAGATATGTCGGAAGCAGTAAGTTGCCAATTGCCTTTTGAGGGAAGTTCTATATTTATTTTCCCGCTTGAAGGATTTGGATATACATTAATCCCATAATCTTTTGATAATACAATTTCTCTAATTTCCGAATAGCTGATAGCCCCATTATTTTCTACAATCTCTAATCTATAATACAGAGTCGTGAATTGTGAGTTGTGAGTCGTGAGGGGATCTTTGAAGGTGTAGGTGCTTGGGCCTTTTGCTTTTAGAGTGCCAATGGTATAAAAGTTGAGACCATCTTCGCTGCGCTGAATGTTGAAGTGGCTGGTGTTTATTTCTGTGGAGGTGACCCATTGAATTAACTCAGATTGCTTTCCCGCAGTTGCGGGACTAATGACGTTGAATGATTGGAGGGTTACTGGAAGTGCCTGCACCGTTACCCACACCGTATCCCTACTCGTATATCCATTTACCGTTTGTGTTAGTACATAGTACGTATTTGTAGTTGGGTACACCCAAAACCCTGGTCTTGTACTATCTATAACTGTTACGCCATTTTGCAGCCATTGTATAGTATCTATCCCATTGGTATAACTACCTATAAACACACTGTCTCCTTTTATAATAGTTGTATCTCTACCTGCATCTGCCTGTAGTTGCATACTATCAAGTGGTATAATACTAACATCATCTACGAAATATACAGCATTATTATCGTAATACGATTTTCCTTTAACAATATAGGTAGTTTGATTATTATACTTAAAATTACCAATCGTTATATATTGTTCCCCACCCAATGCAGTATAAACACCACTTATTTTAACCCAATTATCAGTATCAGAAATAACGGGATTGCCATAATTATATATTTGAGCATTAGCTAGTATTATGTTTAAGTATTGGGTTGACGTATCAGCATAAACTGCTTTACTAGATAATAACAAGCTTAAATTATTACAATAATATTTTTTGTGTTTTAATGAAACTGCGAAGTAGTCAATATAATACTTTTTCCCTTTTTTCAAACTATCTACTAATCTTGATTGAAGATATGTGGAAGCATAAGAATAGGAATTGCAACCAAAACCAATGGCAAACATAGCTGATCCAGAATGTGCATTTTGAAAACCATAAAAAGTATACGGCACATTAGAAATATTTACTGGTGCGCAAGAATTATAGTATCCTCCTGAACCATGATCTGGTTGATACCAATAATCAGGATGTTCATGATACCCCCCTTGTGGACAATTAGTGTACTGTTCAAATGATGGGTTTGGAACTAAATTAGTTTGTGCATTCACTCTTACAACTATTAAGCTCACCAATAGCATTATTGCTATTAAGCGGAAAGAAAGAAAATAGTAGGAGCGAATATGCATTGATTGTTCTGGGATGATGTGATAACAAATGTAATAAAAAGTAAAAAGAATACAGTAAATGTCTGATTTTGTGAGTAACCCGTTTGACCGTTGGTGCAATAAAATAAGCAAGCTGGTTAATTATGTGCATTTGCATAGAAATTGAATAGAGATGATTGTTAATTTTACTGGTGAAGGGGTTCATTGAATAGAGGAGGGTATTCATTTAGTACGATAAGGTATTCATTGAACTGGTGTAAGTGTTAATGTTGGTGGATTTGGTATCAATTGAGCTGGTTTTGCCTTTGATTTTGCTGGCAGCGGGTATCATTTTGGTGGCTTTTGTTTAAATTATGGTGGCGTAGCCCATCATTTTGGTGGCGTGGGCAACCATTTAGTTCTCTACTTGCTTGACTATGACCTTTTACTTGTAAATGATGACCTAGTGATTGTGGATGTATAACTATGGATCTACATTTCAAAATTAAAAACTGAAAAACTAGTTGGAGGAAAAGGTTAGAAATTCGGTTATTATGCTATTAATTGTTGTTTTACTTGGTTTTATTGTTGTGTTTTTTATTATTTGTAATTATTTTATTATTAAGGAAAGGAGGGTATTGTAACGATTTGGTTTACGAGAATGCTTTAATGTTATTATATCTGACTCAATACCGCATTCTTGTTGATATAAACGATAGTCGGCTAAATAACTGGCAAAATAATATATTGTTGTAACGATTATGATAACAATAGCTTTGAACGATTATTTAACAATAATACGAAGCTATATGACACAGAATACTTTGATTTACATTGCGATGACTAACAGAACAGTAGTAATAATGGATACTAATGATGGTATCTGGCTAACTAAGACTAAGACTGCAGAGAAAGTAGATAGCATAAAGTTGCTTGTGAAAGATATTGGCGGATTGCAAAAACTACAAGGTAAAAGCACAAAGGGTGCTACTGATAATAAGAATGATGAAAGAAAAGTATCTAGTATACAAGCTGAACATGTAACTAATATATTGAAGTCGTACTATTACGATGAGAAGGACAAAAAGAACTTAGCCATTGTGCAATTTTCTCATACAGATTTTGTGCAATCAAATGCAGAGGTAGCAGAAAGTAATATGCAACTGGTGCATGACATGGCTGCGGCTATAGTGCTTACAACACCAACTGCATTGGATGTATATAATTTTGAACCTACAGATCTGGCAGAGTTGCAAGCTGACATAGCTTCGCTGAAAGAAGCTGTACCTACGCAAACAGTAATGAAAACAGAGAACAAAACCATTACTGCTGAAATAAAGACCAAGATGGGACAGTTGCGAGAAGTGATGAATAGTCTGGACACTAATGTAAACACGTATAAGAAGAAACATAGCAGCTTTGTGAGCGATTATACTTTTGGCAGAAGGATGGTACAAACAGGTGGAGGACATCTGACTGAAGTACTTGCATTGATGCCTGAACAGCATGAAGCATTGCTGGGACAGAAGTATACTTTGGGTGATACTTTAACGATTAAGAATCATAGTGATTTTACTGTAGAATTTGGATTTACCAATAATCCTGCGATACTGCCTACCGTAAGACAAAGTGTGGAAGGAAATACAGAATTTAAAGCATTGATAACAAAGGATACCGAGGGTAGTTTTGGACATTGGCTGGTAGTACTTAATCCTAATGAATTTGATGATGTAAATGTGACTGTTTTTGTAGCGAAAGGGTAATTTTAATTAGCTAATGTGATAATGTGCTGATTAGCTAATGAATACATTTCAAAGTAAAAAATAAAAAGTAAAAAGAGTATAGTCCTGGGAGATTTTCTTCCGGGACTTTTTTTTGGATGGTAGATTATTAGCTAGGATGCATTGTGGTACAATACAAACAGCCAATTAAAAATTAAAATATACAACCCCAAATGCAAAACTAAAGACTAAAAAAAGAAAAACTAAATGAATACTAATGCTTTATGTGGTATGAGCGAGCGCGACGGATAGTAGGGGTATCCTTTTTTTTGTTGCGCCCACCCCTTTTTGAAAAGGGAGAGTAATACAGCGCAGCAAAAAAAAGATACAACCGGATAGCCGGGCAGGCAGGCGCGCCCAAAGTCAAGTAAAAAAAGTAAAAAGAAAGGCGAACAATTGCCATTAAAAAGAGATACAAGGAATAATACATTCAAGAGGGGATTGTTGTATTGCTATACTTTATTGATGCTTCTTTTTATAGAATAATTTGCTTGTGTAATTCCAATCCTTCATTTTGATATATGAATTTTATTATTTTTACTGCAAATAATAAACGTGAAACCTTTTTTGAAAACGACCCTTCGCCTAATTCTTTTGTTGCTATTATTTTCCTTTGTTAATAATAGCAATGCTCAGTTTAAACTGAACGACACCATTCCCTTAGATCCCGATTTGATAGTGAATAAACTTCCTAATGGTCTTACGTATTATATACGGCGCAACATGAAAAGCAGGGGCAATATACAAATGCGACTGGTGGTAAATGCAGGATCGGTACAGGAAGAGGCGGATCAACTTGGTTTGGCTCATTTTATGGAGCATATGAACTTTGGAGGATTGAAACATTTTCCGAAAAAAGAACTGATAAACTACCTGGAATCTATAGGGATGAAATTTGGTGCTGATCTGAATGCATATACCTCTTACGACGAGACGGTATATATGCTGAATGCTGCTGTATGGGAAGAGAAAAAGATAGATAAACTTTTTAATATCATGGGTGACTGGGCTGCCAATGCTACCCTGGACGATGCAGAAATAGAAAAGGAAAGAAGCGTGGTGCTGGAAGAATCGAGACTATACAAAAATGCGGCTACCAGAGTACGCAAAGGATACAGGGGAAAGCTATACAATGATTGTATATATGCACACCGGGAGCCAATAGGGGAGGATTCTATCATCAGAAACTTTAATCCTGCTACTTTGAAAAAGTTTTATAAAACCTGGTATCGTCCCAATCTGATGTCGGTGATTGTTGTGGGGGATATCAATACCAGTTATGCAGAAGAGGAAATAAAGAAGTATTTTGAAAAGCTTACGAACCCTGTAAATGAAGTGCCTAAACCTGCTATCAACATTCCGGTAAGGAAGCAGGATGACGCGGTAGTAGTGATAGATAAAGAACTTACTACTACCTATTTTGAACTGTATAATGCTGCAGAGAATGCACCAAAGATGGTGACCTGGATGGACTATCGCAATATGCTGATACATCAGCTATTTAATACGTTGATATCCGAAAGGATGAATGAGGTTACGCAACAATCTAATCCTCCATATATTGGTAGTGGTGCGGGTTTTAATACTTTTCACCGTAAATATAAAGGGTTTAATGCCTGGATAACCATTGGCGAAAAACCCGTGAACACCGCCATAAACGCCATGGTGACCGTACTGGAACAAATAAAAAAATATGGGTTTCTGCCTTCCGAACTGGAAAGGGCAAAGACGATTGTGCTAAGTCGTGAAAAGAAGCGTTACGATGAAATGGGCAAAACGTATTCCAGTGTGTTTATAGATGAATATATACTGCACTATTTATCGGAAGTACCTAGCATTGATATCTCTACCCGTTACAGATTTACCAAGGAAGTAATGCCGGATATTACCTTGGAACAAGTGAATGAATTGTCTGTAAATCTAAATCCTACAGGCGGAAAACTTGCGGTGCTGGTTAGTACAGATCAGCATAAAGATATAGACACTTCGAGCGCCGCACTGCTGGCGCTGCTGCATAAAGCATCAGCATTGCCTGTTGCTAAATATGAAGAGAAAAAACTAGACTATGCGCTTATGGATTCCTTACCAATACCTGGTGCCATAGTGGAAGAAAAAGAAAACACTGCTCTAGGTACTACTTATATGAAGTTTAGCAATGGCGTATCGGTGACGCTGAAACCGACAACTTTTAAAACAGACGAAATATGGATGGACGGATGGAGAGTGGGTGGTGCGCATAATTACGGTCTGCAAAATAAACTTAGTGCAAGGCATGCTGCCAGAATAGTACAAGCAATGGGGGTAAAGAACTTATCGAATAACGATTTGAATAAAGTACTTGCGGGTAAAACAGTAAACGTACATCCCTACATAAATGCCTACGAAGAAGGCATAGAGGGCAATTGTAGTGTGCGGAATTTTGATGATTTTATGAAGCTGGTAAACTTATACTTTATTCAGCCCCGAAAAGATGCTGGTAGTTTTCTGACTTATCTTAATAAACAAAAGAGTGAGTCGATGAACCTGCTTTCTAATCCGCAAAGTTTTTATAATGATTCGCTTACCAAGCTAAAATATAATAACAACCCCTGGGCCAATACGCTGACAACGGCTGCGGAATATGACCAGATAAACCTGGATACTGCATTCAATATTTATAAAGATATTTATAGCAATGCATATGGCATGCACTTTACGTTTGTAGGTAATTTTAATCTTGAAAAAATAAAGCCTTATCTACAAACCTTTCTGGGTAGTCTGCCTGCTATACCAAAAGAACTAAAGTATACCGATGAGGGTATGCGACCTGTAAAGGGTATTGTAAATGCAACCATTAAAAAAGGGCAGGATAACAAGAGTTTGGTGCATGTAATTTTTACCGGTCCTGCTGCATTTGATGAGGAAGAAGCATTTAAACTTTCGTTCCTGACGAATATTATTGAAATTGAACTGATAGAAAAACTGCGCCAAGATTTGAGGGGAGTATATACAGCGAACATCAGCAGTAGTTTTGCAAAGAGACCTTATGAAAATTATACCATCAATGCTACCTTCCCTTGCGGGCCGGAAAATGTAGAGATGCTTACTAAGGCGCTATTTGAAATTATAGAAAATGTGCGTGCTGAGAAAATAGATAAAAAGCACATCAACAAAGTAAGAGAAAATTCTTTGGGATATAATTATGGGCTTTTGCACTATAATAATTACTGGTTAAGTACATTGAGTCATAGCTGGATAAATAATACGGATCCGGAATTTGTGAATAAAAGAGGGAAGCTGATAGAATCGATTTCGGCGAGAAGTCTGCGAGAACTTGCCAATAAATATTTTGACATGAACAATTATATCAAGGTTGTAATGAACCCGGAATAGCGTCTTTTACAATTGCACAATTTCTTTGTTTCTCGTCTTATTAATACTATCAGGTATACAACCCTGAATGGTATCTTTTAAAACCTCCATCAGCTTTTGTTTGCGCATTAGTTTATAGGTAACCAGACTTACTTCTCTTACTGGTACCGGTGCTTTAAACTTGCGTAGATACCCTAGTTCGCTCTTGCTCATATTACTTGTGGCAAGTTCGGGCAATATGGTGGAACCCAGATTGAGCTTCACCATTTGTTTCAGCGTTTCTACGCTACCCGACTGATAATTGAGTTTGATATTCCCTTTGATATTTTTTTTCATATCACAGATGTTCAGCACCTGTGTACGCAGACAGTGGCCTTCGTTCATTAATAGTATATCGCTTGGATCGATATCGGCGGCAGATACCAGTTTGTTCTTTAGCAACTTATTGCCGGCATTGGAGTACAACATAAACTCTTCGTAGAACAAAACCGTTTCTGACAAATCTTCTTCATTTAAGGGGGTAGCCAGTATACCCACATCAAGATCGTTGTTTTTTAGTTGTTTCTTAATCTCTTCAGTAGTTAATTCAGAAATAGTTAATTGAATTTCGGGATACTTCTTCACTACTTTAGTCAGGAACAGCGGCAACAGATAGGGAGCCAGAGTAGGAATGATACCCAACTTAATTTCGCCAGAGATATTGTTGGTATTATCATGAACAATATCGAATATCTTTTGCTTTTCTGCCAGTATTACTTTGGCCTGTGCTATTACCGAACTCCCTACTACCGTGGCTTGTACTGGATATTTGCTACGATCGAAGATGATGATGTTTAGTTCTTCCTCCAGCTTCTTAATCATGGCGCTTAGTGTGGCCTGTGTAACAAAACAAGCTTCCGAAGCCTTTAAAAAGTGACGGTATTTATCCACTGCTACAATGTATTCCAGTTGCTGAAGATTCATATTGATAGATTTTGTCTATGCAAAGATAGAAAATATCAGTTTGTATCTATCAAAATATGTCCCACATTTGCATCATCAAATTAATAAAACAATAAACATGAGTAACAAGATTTTATCAGTAGGAAGTGAGTTTCCACATTTTGACAAGAAAGCAGTTGTTTCTATCGAGAAAGGAAAAGAGTTTAAAAACATCTCTTCTGTAGAGCACAGAGCAGAAGGCAAATGGATGGTAATGTTCTGGTGGCCTAAAGATTTCACTTTTGTTTGTCCTACAGAAATAGCTGAGTTCAACAAACACAATCAGGATTTCGCTGACCGTGATGCACAATTGGTTGGAGCGTCTACCGATTCAGAATTTGTACACTTAGCATGGAGAAATAACCACGATGATTTAAGAGGTCTTAAATTTCCAATGTTGGCGGATACTTCTAAATCGCTTGCTGAAGAATTAGGTATTTTAGAAGCAAACGAAAAGATTGCTTACCGTGTAACTTATATCATCGATCCTCAAGGAATTATCCGTTGGGTATGTGTAAATGATTTAGCAGTAGGTAGAAACGTACCAGAAGTTTTAAGAGTATTAGATGCTTTACAAACTGATGAACTTTGTCCTTGTAACTGGAAGAAAGGAGACGAGACCATTAAGTAAGTTTTAGGTAATAGGTTGTATGTAATAAGTTAACGGACTACAACATCGTTCAGCTGTTAACTTATTACAACAATTAAATAAATATATTATGAGTACTATATTAGAAAACGAAACATTATTAGGATTAGCCGACATGTTGAAAGTGGCCCCTGATAGTTTTTCTGCAGAAATGAATACGATTGTAGAAACCAATCACCGTTATCTGAAAGACTTGAAAATCAATCTTTCTAATGGTTTGGCATATACCAATCTTACTAAAAAGGAATCTTATCTGTTAGCACTAGCTGTAGCAGTGAATGACAAAAGTGAAAGATTGAAAAATACTTTTCTCCCTTTATCTAAAACAGAAGGCGCTACAGAAGAGGAAATAGCAGAAACCTATGCATGTGTCTCATTATTAAATGCGAATAACGTATTCTATCGTTTCAGACATTTTACCAAAAAGGAGTATTACGAAACTACTCCTGCTGGTATTAAGATGAGCGTAATGATGAACCCTGTATTAGGCAAAGAATTTTTTGAATTGATGAGCTTAGCAGTATCTGCATTAAACGGTTGTGAGCTATGTGTAAACTCTCACGAAGCATCATTGTTGGGATTAGGTTGCACACAAGCAAGAGTGTACGATGCAGTAAGACTTGCGGCTATCGTAAGAAGCTTTACAGTTATAAGCTAAGAAAACCTCGTGAAGGTCGTGAGACGTTAATCGTGCGATATATAAATAATTAGTGTGAGTTAGCAATTTTAGAAGGCGGCGGATATATCGGTCGCCTTTTTTGTTTTGTGTAGGATAGGTTAATCGTAGATAT
Organism: Chitinophagaceae bacterium; assembly: GCA_947447815.1. Classification (GTDB taxonomy): domain Bacteria; phylum Bacteroidota; class Bacteroidia; order Chitinophagales; family Chitinophagaceae; genus CANFLJ01. The sequence goes on from CANFLJ010000014.1 coordinate 8,989, forward strand.
CTTTTCTATGCCCAATATAAATTTAAAAGGATTTTACAGAATGTACATTTCTGCTTAATATTTAATTATTATTCCTAGTTTAATCTTCAATACTCTTAACTTGCATTTGTAAATAAGATTTTATGAATACAATTGATATAAATACTAAGCTTAGTTTTAAGCAATTAATAGAGATTGTAAAACAACTACCCCCCGAAAAAAAACAACTATTAAATGAGTCAATCTGGGATGAGACAATGCCTATTCCTGAGGAACATAAAAGTATTGTTCGAAAAAGAATTTCTAAGAGTTTAAACAATCCTGAAAGAATGTTAGATTGGACCTTGGCTTCCCAAAAATTACAGGGATAATGAACGTCTGGACAATACAAATTGATATAGATACACTAACAGACATTCAAGATATTATTAACTGGTACAATACACAATCTAACGGCTTAGGTACAAGATTTAAAAAACAAATTGTTTTACAAATTGGTTCACTTAAAGATATTCCTGAAATTTACGGTAATCGTTATGACGAAGTACGGTGTATGTTAATAAAGAAATTCCCGTTTCTGGTTCATTACTCCCTTGATAATAATAAAAATCTTGTACAAGTATTTGCGGTGTTTCATACCAGTAGAAATCCTACCATCTGGGCTAAAAGAAATAAACGGCTTAGTGCACTTCAATAGTCTCCACCTCCCTTATATTTCTTAGTTTCAGTTCTATATGTTTTAAATGAGCCTTCGATTTAAACTGCTGGAAAATCTCCAGAATATCATAATCAATATATACACTATTGGTACCAATAATTTCCACCACCGAATACATCGGAATCTTGTCCAGCTCGTCTATTAGCTTTTTCTTATTCAGGAAGCTCACATTCATAGCAAGCTCTATGATAAATTCATTGTAATTACCATGCTTAATCTGCTTAAGCGTATAGCCCGCTCTGTAAGTATGTTTAGCTAGAAAGTAAATAGAATATGCCAGACCAATTAATACCCCTATTAGTAAGTTGGTTATAAGGATGGCAATTACAGTAATAATAAAAGGAAGAAACTGTTCGCGTCCTTGTTTGTACACCGAGAGAATCATAGAGGGTTTTGCCAGGTTATAACCCGTACGAATCAGTATTACTGCCAGTACACAATACGGTATCTTATTTACTAACCCTACAGCAAATAACACTACCAGCAATATCCATAATCCATGAGAGAAAGAGGAGAGTTTTGTTTTAGCTTTAGCTTCTGCATTGGCAGCACTTCTTACTATAACCGCTGTTACAGGGAGCCCTCCTATCAATCCACTAATGGTATTACCAACCCCTTGCGCTATCAGTTCTCTGTTTTGTGGAGTTACTCTATTGCTCGCATCCAGCTTATCTATTGCTTCTATACTCAACAAGGTTTCCAAAGTGGCAACAAAACAAATAACCACTGCATTTTTCCAGATAGCTGCACTATGCATTATGCCAGAAAAATCAGGGAATCGTACCTGTGAAAACACATTCTTAGGTACGTTTACAAAATGAGAAGGCAGCAACTTTATCGATGGGAAAAAGTATTGTACAGCAATACTAATCATTACCCCAAACACAACGGTAATAAACGATGCGGGTAAAAAGGAAATGAGCTTGTACAACCATCTTTTCCACGTTATCAGAAAGAGTATGGAGGAAATAGAAACAATCAATATCCCCGCAGAAAAACTGTTACGGATATTATCAATATTCTGAAAAGCATGATTGAACGTAATAATATTAAACAGCTCATTACTCCAGAACATCGGCTTATCATAACCGAAAAGCACAAAAGGAATTTGCTTGGAGATAAGGATAATCCCAATGGCAGCCAGCATGCCTTTAATAACTGCCGATGGAATAAAGCTTGTAAAACCGCCCAGCTTAAAGATGCCCAGTAATATCTGCATCAAGCCAGCAAGCGTAATAGCCAGAAATAAAAACGGAAGTCCTCCGGTTTCATGAATAGCGGCAGCACAGATAGCCGTCAAACCCGCAGCGGGACCACTAACACTTAAAGGAGATTTACTAATCAGCGATACAATTATACCGCCAACAATTCCTGCAGCAAGTCCTGAATATACTGGAACCCCCGAGGCTAATGATATGCCCAGACAAAGTGGCAATGCAACAAAAAATACCGTAATACTGGCCTTGAAATCATGTTTCAGAAATGCAAGAAAGTAAAACTTCGATTTTCTGCTGATTAATTGCATACCATATTATATTTATTGCTCTTCGGGATAGGAGGAAGGAGAATACAATTAGCTAATTTGATAATATGCTAATGTGCTAATGGAATACATAATACATTGATAAAACATAACTGTATTATTCTATCTCCTGACTCCTACCTCCTGTATCCTTTGTTATAGTTTCTCGTACAATGCTCTCAGCTTTTCTCTGGTCATAATACTTTCCCAGTTCTTACCCAAAGCATTCTCCCACAATGGTTTCATTCCCAGACTCACATTCAACATCGCATCAAACTGCTCTTCCGATAAACCATTGCAGATACCTACCGGTATATCTATATTATTCTCTGCCACCATTTGCTTAAACTCCTTTACACCTGCAGGATAGTATTCTTCAAGATGATTCATAACTATACAGTTGCCAATTCCATGCTTGGTGCCCAGTAAATAACTCAATCCGTAGCTCACCGCATGTGCTACACCCACCTGAGAATAGGCAATACTCATACCACCGGCATAAGAAGCCATCATCAGCTTATCGTCATTTGCATCATTCCAAGGCTTGTTACCAAGGAATATATCCTGACAAAGCTGCAATGCTTTTTCGCCATAACTCTTACTAAATTCATTCAGGAACGTTCCTTCCAGACTTTCTACACAATGTATATAACAGTCCATCCCGGTATAAAAACGTTGATTAGCAGGCGCATCCTTTGTTAATTCAGGATCCAGCACTATCTGATCGAACGGGGTAAAGTCGCTGTTCATACCCAGTTTACGTACCGGACCTGTCAGTACAGTAGTTCTGCTTACTTCGGCACCCGTACCGCTAAGGGTAGGAATACCCGCTTTATATACACCAGGAACTTTTACCAGATCCCAGCCCTGATAGTCGGCCGAAGAACCCGTATTATTCATCATCAGCGAAACCGCTTTTGCCAGGTCCATAGCACTACCGCCACCAATACCTATAATACCACTCACGGTACCAAACTCTTCTTTCAACTCTTGTGCCAGTTTATCTACCTGCGTTGTCTTTGGCTCATACGTAACATCTACAATTACTATCTTATCTTTTCCTCTCAATGGAATACGGCTCGCCAGTGGTTTGCCCTCAAAAAAATGATCCAATAGAAATATCATGGGCGCTTCTCCCTTACGGTGTGGAGCCAGTATTTCGTCCAGCTGATTAAAACATCCTCTACCAAAAACTACATTGCTTACCAATTTCAAATTACGGAATTGCATATCTGTATTATTTAGATTAATTCCGGCAAAGGTGTTGATTACATTTTTAATAATCAACAAGTTTTTCTATTTCGGTAAAATCTCTCCCTTCTAACGTTAGATAATTGTTTAATCTAGCTCCTCAGTATGACAATTATCATAATAAATGATACTTTTGCCCACGTATTTTCAGATTAAGATTATTTAGAACACATGCCTCACGTAAAATTTTCGCACGATAACGCTGCCTTTTTCAATATTCTGAGAAAAAGAGTCAACGATTATTTCAAAACAAAAAACATTAAGCCTACCGGCAATATGGCGCTTTACAGCAAGACCATCATTCTTGCTATTGCTTTTCTGGCTGCCTATATCGATCTAGTTTTTATTCATCAGCCAGCCTTTGTTTCTATCATCGTTTGCTGCATTACTGGGTTAGTCATGGCCGCTATAGGGTTCAATATTTTTCACGATGGTGCCCACGGCAGCTATTCTTCCCGCAAAACCATCAATCATATTATGGCCTGCTCCCTCAACGTGATGGGAGGAAGCTCTTATATATGGAAACAGAAACACAACATCAATCATCACTCCTATACCAATATCGAAGGACTGGACGATGATATCGATATCAAACCTTTTTTCCGCACCAATACTTCGCAGAAGCGCTACTGGTTTCATCGCTTTCAGCACATCTACAGTTTTGTGTTGTACGGACTTACCTACCTTACCTGGGTGTTTCAGAACGACTTTACCAAGTACTTCCGTGGCAAAATCTCCGATCATTCCACCATGAAGAAGATGAAACTGTCCGAGCATATTATGTTCTGGGTTACCAAGATTACTTACCTGTTCACCTTCCTTATTATACCTGCTTATATGGTGGGTATTAGTCATTTGATTATTGGATACAGCATTATTGCATTTGTTTGTGGTATCGTCATCGCCTTTGTATTTCAACTGGCACACCTGCATCAGGCGGCCGAGTTTGTGCTACCTACCAACAACGATCATTACGAAGTAGAAAACGAATGGGCAATCCATCAGATACATACTACCATCAACTTCGATACCCGCAACAAGCTGGTTTCCTGGTTCTGTGGAGGCCTCAACTTTCA
>CANFLJ010000015.1 GCA_947447815.1 Chitinophagaceae bacterium
GGTGTTGATTCCAGCCGTGCGTAAAGCAATTGATATCCCATTGATCGCAGCAGGCGGTATTGCTACTGGCGCTCAAATGCTGGCGGCAATGGTGCTTGGTGCCGATGCCGTGCAGATAGGTAGCCGCTTTATCTGTACCCCCGAAGCTTCTTCTCACCACAGTTTTAAAGATTATATTATCAATGCTATAGAAGGCGATACCCAACTGATGATGAAAAAAGCGGTTCCGGTAAGATTGCTGAAGAACGCCTTTTACCAACTAATAGCTGATGCAGAACAAAGAGGCGCCGATGCTGCCGAATTGAAAGAAATACTGGGAAAAGGGCGTGCCAAAAAAGGAATGTTCGAAGGCGATTTAATAGAGGGAGAACTGGAAGTAGGACAGGTTGCTGCGCTGATACAGAATATTAAACCTGCTGCAGAAATAGTAGAAGAGATATGGAATGACTACCTTGCAGGAATTCAGGAAATGCCGAGGTCAGATTAAATCAATAATGCTACTAGATACTACCCTATGAAAGAAGAGATAATTTATCGCATTGCACTTACTTTTATAGAAGGTATAGGATCCGTTCAGGCCAAGAATCTGATAGATATTTTCGGCACAGCTACCAATGTATTTCATGCCAGTCCTCAAAAGATAGAAACTATCGAAGGGATCGGGACTATCAGAGCACAGAACATTAAAAAGTTTAGCAATTTTGACGCTGCGGAACAAGAGTTGGCCTTTTGCATTAAACATAATATTCAGCCATTATTTATCACCGATCCCTTATATCCAAGGCGTTTGCTAAATTGTTATGATGCACCTACCATGCTATATTACAGGGGCGTAGCCGATTTGAATGCTACCAAAGTAATCACCATAATCGGTACCAGAAGCAATACCGATTATGGCAAATCAATTACCGATAAACTGGTAGAAGGATTGTCTCCACACAATGTACTGGTAGTAAGTGGATTGGCAGCAGGCATTGATGCAATCGCTCATAAAGCAGCATTGCAAAATGAATTGAATACCGTAGGGGTTTTAGGGCATGGATTAGACACGATTTATCCTGCTCAAAATAAATCGCTCGCAAAAGAAATGGTAGAAAAAGGTGGACTGCTAACCGAATTTAAAAAAGGCACCATCCCCGATGCTTTCAATTTTCCCCGAAGGAATAGAATCGCTGCCGGTATGGCGGATTGTGTAGTGGTAATAGAGAGCAATAAAAAGGGAGGATCTATGATCACGGCCGAGATGGCTTACCAGTACAACAGAGATTTGTTTGCCGTTCCAGGCAAATTGACCGATCATAAAAGTAGTGGTTGCTTATCCTTAATCCAACAGAATAAAGCATTTATTTATACCGATGTAGATACCTTGGTTACAACAATGGGATGGGAACTGAACCAGAAGAAAGCTACTAAAAAGCAACGCTCTCTTTTTATAGAGCTTACCCCCGACGAACAAATAATCATGAACATCTTTAATGAGAAAGAAATAACCCACATCGACGAACTGCATATCCGAAGCGGACTAAACAGTAGTAGTCTTGCCGCTGCCATCCTAAACATGGAATTGCAAAACATTATTTTATCTATGCCAGGTAAGATTTATAAAGTGCTGTAAGTTTTAATGTAATATTTAATGCATTAATTATTTATTATTTCCATAATCCTATTATGATAGAACAATAGACTACATTACATCCGTTCTGAAGGTTTCTTCACCATTTAATGGTAGAATCATGAGGCGTTGGGTTACATTTTTTAAGGGTTCTGGAAATACTTCCTGTACAAACAGAGCGGCCCGGAATACTAACCCCCAAAATCAATTACCACACAATCTTTATTTTCTTTTAATTGATGTTCCTGAATCAATATTAGTATTCCATCAATTGTTTATACAGCATATCACCACTTTGATGAGCGCTTATTGTATGATAATTGTAGATGAACTATATTTTTCTGTGTCTGCCGGAACTTTTAATGGGTTTCACAGCAGTGGGAGAGATGTCCTTCCGTGTTGCGTGAGTGTCTCCGGGCCTCCCGTGGAAGCTCATGGAACTTTCGTGAACATCTCCGCGTATCGCAGAAGTTTCATAGATGCTATGTCGCGAGTCCTGCGATACGCAGGACAGTTCACAGAAACCCCAGAACTTGTTCTGGCACTTGTGTGAGAGACCATTTCATGTCTGGGAGCTCTCACAGACTATAGATAAGCGCTCATGGATTACAGATGAGCGCTCCCAGCTCTTACAGCGTTTATATTCAGTCACAAAATTCTCTTACTTTAATCAATATAAGGTTTGGAATTAAAATTATTATTATGGCAGACGTTTTCCCGCATACAGAAGATGCAAAAGTTTTATGGAATCAAAATATGAAAGAGAAAATTCTTGTGCAAGGTCCAATTTTAGGATTGACCGCATTAGAAGTAACTGAGATGGCTACTATTTCTGATGATATAATAGCTGCGATTGGAGATAACGCGAAAGCTCATGTTGCTGCTCTTTCTTCTACAGCAAACAAAGATGCTGTATTGGAGAAGAGTGAAAAGGAGCAAAGAGTGGTTATTAAAAGGATGAAAAGCAACAAAAATTTCACCAAAGCAATTGGCGAGGATTTGCAGATTGTTGGTAGTGATTCTGTTGCTAAACCTGAAGTAGTTAAACCAGTTATTAAAGCCGCCATTAAACCGGGTAAAGTTGTCATTAGCTTTGCAAAAGGTAAACTGGATGGAATGAATATCTATGAAAGGCTTTCTGGTGCTACATCATGGGTTAAACTAGCTTACAATAGTTATAGTCCGTACGAAGATAAACGACCATTGGCAGTGGAGGGCGTTTCGGAGCATAGGGAGTATATGGGTATTGGTGTAGTGCATGATGAAGAAGTGACCATTAAAAGTGATATTATCGAAGCCATATTTGGAGGATAATATTGGTCAATATTTAAGATAGATGAAAAGCTTCCGGTAGAAATGTCGGGAGCTTTTTTGTAATATTGAAAATAGTAATTTGTATTACGAAACAGAAAGGTTTGGTTGATTTAATAAAATCAATAATCTTTGAGAACTAATGCACCCAACATGAAACACTTTTTAACCACGCTCTTATGTACTTTTTTATACATTGGTTTGTATGCACAAACAGCTCCTGTTGGTGTGTACTATGCAAAAGGATATTTCTTTCATCCTACTTCCAATAGGGCCTTTAGTGGATATAAATATATTACACAGATTTCTACCAATGTATTTCAGGTAGATCTAGGCGATCTTGGTTCGCAGAGTTATAGTTTTCAATTTACTGTTGGGGCAAATAATAAATTAATTAACTGGACTCCTGTAGGGGCTACGCCCGCTCTTCCATCTAGTGGATTTATGACAGCCGATGATCCAGGCTTTTCATGTCCAGGTTATCCCGACACTACTAGAAATTATAAAAGCACTTTGTACAATAATACCTTTGATCCTGTTACACAAACCTTTTATATGCATTATGGTTATGGGGTAGGAAGTACGGGACAGAACGGGTTTTCGAGGCAGGTTTATGAAAAATATATTTTTATGCCGCCACCTAAAATAACTTCGGTATATCCACTAACTGGAACTACAGGAACTAAAATTGCTATAAAAGGAACTCATTTAGTAAATTTATTTGGCAAAACCGCATACAGTAGTAATTTGACTTTTGGAGGGGCGCCTCCAGATTCTGTCATTTCCTATTCAGATACTAGTATAGAATTATTATTGGATAACGGGGCAAGCGGTACCATTAAAGTAGAAAACAATTTTGGTGCCGATTCTGTTAATGGGTTTGTATATAATCCAGTTCCTGTAGTAACTAAGCCATTATGGAATAATGTAGGTAATCTAAATTTATCTACTGCCAACTCACATGAGGCTGCAATTGCTGTAAATAGCAATAATGTTCCTTATGTTGTTTATTCAGACTCTTCATCTGCAATTTGGTTATGTAAATTTGAGGCTGGTAGATGGATAAAAGTAGGGGATAAAATTTCCGACAGCACTGCTTCTCATCCTAAAATTGTTATCGACCAAAACAATAATCCTTATGTGTCCTATGTCGACTCTGCAAATAATTCATTGATAAGTATGAAAATGTTTGATGGAACCAATTGGAATATAATAGGTACTTTAGGGTTTTCAAGTGGTTATAATGGTAATTATTACATAGCAATGGACAGCCTCATGCCTTATGTAGCTTCTATAGATACGAATTTGAATTATGGTGTATCAAGTTATGGTAAGTATTTATTAAGTATTCTAAAATATAATGGAAATAAATGGGATTCAGTGGGCTCCTCAATTCTAGCATCTATAGCAAGCCCTTATTGTGATATTGCAATAGATAAGAAAAAACATATTCCTTATATAATATATAGGAGTGCAGATTCTTTGATGAATTCTTATTACATGGCATTACCTGTAAGAGTCAGAAAGTTTGATGGCATTGGCTGGCAGAATGTAGGAAATTATTTTGTGGTCGATGCAGGGACTGATCTTTGGGGACCTTTACCATATGCAAATAAAACAACTATTGTTATTGATGGTCAAGGAAATCCAATTGTATCTTATTCAATGGACCTTTATGAGGATAGACAAAGTTCATTCATTTTCGTTAACGGTGATTGGAAATTGCTGGGCAATTTCTCCTTCTCCAACTGTCATGCTTATGAAGGATCAATTATAATTGATAATAAAAATAAGCCGTATGTACTTTTTCAGGATTATTCATACAATAAACAAGGTTCTGTAATGCAATTGGATACTGTACTTAATAAATGGAATTATGCAGGAGCTAGAGGTTTTGCAGCATTTGATTCAGCATCATTTTCCAGACAATCGTTAGCTATAGATTCGGCTGATAATCCAATAATTGCATTTGTAAATAAAGACCTGGGCAATAGCATCAGTGTAATGAGTCTGGGTAATAAATTGCAGGTTAATGGCAGGGTTATTACGGCATCGCAAAAAGCACTTCCATCGGCCAATATGAACATCAGTGGAGATTATACAAGCTATACCAAAACAGACAGCAATGGGAATTATACTGTTCCATTAATTCAAACTGGCGACTATACTTTTAATCCAACAAAAAACAATGACATTAATAAAACCAATGGTATTACCACACTTGATATGGCATTGGTTCAAAGCCATGTTTTAGGTAAGAATATGTTGAAGTCGCCATATAAGTTGATAGCCGCAGATGTAAATGGCGATGGTAAATTAACCACGCTGGATATTGTGTACATGAAGCGTTTAATTCTAGGTTTGGATACTACATTTACCAATACAACCAACGGTCAAAAACGTCTGTGGGCCTTTGTAGATAGCAGTTATAGCTTTCCAGATACAACAAATCCTTTTCCATTTAAAGATAGCATCAGCTATGTTGGATTGTCCGCCAATAAAGTAAACCAGACATTTATAGGAGTGAAGCTGGGAGATGTAAACTGGGACTGGAATCCGCTGATAGCAAAAATGCCAAGCCCTGTTTTTATTAAACCCAAGAAATTGATTAAGGAATAAATATGTAAGCTCCTGGTAGAAATATCGGGAGCTTTTTTGTTTTATACTGAAGAAAAGTTATCTTTAATTATTCTAAGGTATATGCATAATAAGAACAAGGATAATTCTTGATTAATTTTCTGAAAGATGAAATTACATTATTTACTATTTTTAATGATAGCAATATTGATATTGTCTAAAGGAAATACGCAGACTAAAACAGATCAGATTATCATAAAATTCAAATCACCAATTAAGAAAAATATTAAAGAACTGATTTCTTCAAAGTCTTTTGGGATGGAAGCGTTGGATAATATTATTACCCATAAAGGGTTGATTAAAATTCAAAAAATTATTGCGACAAAAGAGCTTCAAAATAAATTATTTGTTCTAAAGTTTATTCCCTCAACAGATATTTTCTCCATTGTAGAAAAAATACAAAAGCTAACCTTCATAGATTATGCCGAGCCTGACTATAAAAATAGCACAAGTGGAGTGAGTAAAGTAGTACCAAATGATACTTATTTTAGCAGACAATGGGGCTTAAATAATAATGGTAGTTTTAGTTATTCTTCCGCTACCGTTGGGGCTGATATTGATATGGAAGATGCTTGGGCTATACAAACTGGCGATACAAATATTATAGTAGGGGTATTAGATACAGGAATAAAAATTGATCATCCTGATTTTACGGGAAGAATATGGAGAAATTACGCAGAAATGCCTGGCAATAATACAGACGAAGATGCTGATGGATATATCGATGATGTCTATGGATGGAACTTTGCGTATGATAATAATAATGTAATGGACGATTATGGACATGGCACCAATGTAGCAGGCATTTTAGGTGCTAATGGCAATAATGGAGTAGGCTATACTGGGGTAGACTGGAAATGTAAATTGATGGCAATGAAAACTCAGGATAGTACAGGTGGTGGATATAATTCAGCTTGGGTATCTGCTATATATTATGCGGTAAATAAAGGGGTTGGTGTAATAAATATGTCGGTAGGTAGTAGATACAACACTACTACTGTTGCCATTGCCATTAATTATGCCCTTGCCCACAATGTGGTGGTGGTTGCCTGTATGATGAATGATAATACCGATTCGGTGTACTATCCTGCCAAATATAGTGGCGTAATTGCGGTAGGTGCTACCAATCCTAATGATAGCAGAGCAAACCCTTTTTTCTGGAGCGGTAGTAGCGGCAGTAATTATGGAAGTCATATCTCTGTAGTGGCGCCAGGGAACTATATTTTTGGGTTGGATAGCAGATCAAATACCAATTATAATAGATATTGGGGTGGTACTTCTCAAGCTACACCGCACGTGGCTGGCCTTGCTTCATTATTGTTGGCACAAGATAATACCAGAACCCCTGCTCAAATAAAATCATTAATCGAAATAACAGCACAAGATAGGGTTGGGCCTACTTCAGAAGATACGCCAGGATGGGATAAATATTATGGGTATGGAAGAATAAACGCATTCAAAGCTTTAAATTATTACACAAATATTTATGGCTCATTAATTACAGTAAAGGGCAAAAGCTTAAATAATGTTGTTATTTCTGCTCATGATAATAATTCAGGAACTACCTTAACACAAAAAACCGATACTGTAGGTAAATATAAATTTCAGTTGATTAAAGGGAATTCGGTTACCGTAAAGGCTGCTAAAAACAATGATTTAAATACAAGTAATGGAATTAGCATTTTAGACATAGCATTAGTGCAAAGTCACCTTCTGCAAATTACTACGCTTAATAATCCATATAAATTAATAGCAGCAGATGTAAATGGAGATGGCAAAATTTCTACTTTGGATATTGTGTACATGAAGCGTTTAATACTAGGTTTGGATACTACATTTACCAATACAACCAATGGCCAGAAACGTCTGTGGGCCTTTGTAGATAGTAGTTACAGCTTTCTCGATACAACAAATCCTTTCCCTTTTAAAGATAGTATTAGTTTTATTGGGTCGAGCGCAAATAAAACCAACCAGACATTTATAGGAGTGAAGCTGGGAGATGTAAACTGGGACTGGAACCCATTAGTTGCAAAAATGCCAAACCCTGTTTTTGTTAAACCAAAGAAGTTGAATATTAGTCAATAGTATTAAATAAAAATACCTCGGCATATCTACCGAGGTATTTTTATTTATGTATTTCCTATCTCCTCTATTCTATCTCCTGTCTCCTGAACTCTGTCTCCTAAAAAAGAATTAATCTTCTCTACGTCTTCCACCTCCCGGAGGACCAAAGTTTTGCATCATTTCTTTTACAATAGTTCTGTATTCTTCACGGGTAACCTTTTTGCCTTTTGTAGGTTGTTTTATATCCTTTTTATTTACAGTAGGCTTAATGTCGGTAGCAGTAAATACTACTTCGCCATTATTAATATCCAGCATCAGGATAACGCCAGGAAGCCCGCCATGATTTTCTGGTCCTACAGGTGTTACAATATCATCGGCAAACCATGCGGCTACATCTTGCTCCTGATCCTGCAATACCGGCGGCTTTTGAGTGGCTGTATCGTTGCCATTGTCCCTTCTTCTCATCATCCCTCCAACCTTTACTTTTTGCTTGGTGGTAGCTTTAAAGCAGTTGTGACCCAGTACTTTTTTAGTTTCACCAGTTAGTTTCCATGCCTGCTTTTTAATACTATCGGTAATGATAAAAGTCTTCGAAAATATTTCCGTCTGTTCAATCATGGCTCCTGTAGCAAAGTTTTTATAGATTTCTCCACCATCACCTGGCATTTTAAACGCCATTCTTATTCCTCCACCATTTCCACCTTCAAATGGGTCAGGCGCTTCTTCTTCAGGTACTGCTTTGTATATAGAAATACTATCGCTGAATAATAAAAGGTGGCTACTGGTTCTGAATTCGGGCATCATGGCCTTCATTTGCTCATCCTGAATCCTTTTATGCATGTTTATCTTACGCTCATAGGTAATAATTCCTTCTTTTTGCTGAGCAATGGCAATAGAGCCAATCGCTAAAGAAAGAAAGAGAAAAGTCAATATTTTGTTCATATGCTGTATTTTAGCCAAAATTATAGGTAATCAGCTAAGGACAGTTACCGCAGATAATTGTTTACATTCTGCTAACATTTAGAGGTAAATTTGACCTGTTAATCCTGTTTATCCCCAAGTTTATGTGGGAAATATTGGGTGTTAATAAAAAATATTACATTAAAACTTGTTCAATTAAGATAAGACCCTTACTTTTGCCGTCCGAAAAAATCGGGAGTAAAATTAAGGTTATGGCAAGAGTATGTCAGGTTACAGGTAAAAGACCAATCACAGGAAATAAAGTTTCTCACTCTAACATTAAGAGTAAACGTAGGTTTTTACCGAATTTACAAACTAAACGTTTCTTTTTTGCAGAAGAAGACCGTTGGGTTTCAATTAAAGTTTCTGCTGATGCAATCCGTACTATCAATAAAAACGGGTTAGCAAGTGTAATTAAGCAATTAAGAGCAGAGGGAACAAAAATTTAATTCTATCTAAAGTAAACAATCCGCTACAATGGCAAAGAAAGGAAATAGAGTTCAGGTTATACTAGAGTGTACTGAGCACAAAACATCGGGTAAACCGGGTACCAGCAGATACATCTCTGTAAAAAATAAGAAGAATACTCCTGAGCGTCTGGAGTTGAAAAAGTATAATCCTATATTAAAAAAAGTAACTGTTCATAAAGAAATTAAATAAACATGGCAAAGGCAGCAAAAACGGCGATTAAGACCAAAGATCAAAAGGCAGCAGCAGAAGCAAAGAACTGGACGAAAGTTATCAAGGCTGTTCGTAGTCCTAAAACTGGTGCGTACACTTTTAAAGAAGCAATCATTCACAAAGACCTTGTGAAAGATTTTCTTGCAAAATAGTCGCTATAGTGTAAATAAAATTATTAAAGCTGTTCGGTTAAAACCGTACGGCTTTTTTGTTTTTTCATGATACAGACTCAATAATTAGCAGATTCGTTATTCGGCTAATTAGCAAATTGATTGAAGAACAGTATATATTTGATTGTAAATCAATTGGGCAGACCTGTAATTTTAATAAAAATGATTGCTTATGAGTTTTTTTAGCAAACTGTTTGGTAAAAGCGAAAAGGAAAGCCTCGATAAAGGACTGGAGAAGACTAAACAAGGATTTTTTTCTATCATATCAAAACTTATTGCAGGCAAAAGCTCTGTGGATGATGAAGTTCTCGACGATCTGGAAGAAGCACTCATTACCGCAGATGTGGGTATGGATACTACCATACAGATTATAGAAAGGATAGAGGCGAGAGTAAAACAGGATAAATATGTTGGTACTGGCGAACTGAATAAACTGCTTCAGGAAGAAATAGAAGCCGTATTGATAGATGCTGATGATACTTCTTATAAAAACTTTGAAATACCTGCAGGCAAAAAACCATACGTAATATTAGTAGTTGGAGTAAATGGGGTTGGTAAAACCACCACAATCGGCAAGTTAGCGCACAATTATAAAAAGGCTGGATACGATGTGCTCTTAGGCGCAGCGGATACATTCAGAGCTGCAGCGGTAGATCAATTAACCATTTGGAGCGAAAGAGTAGGCGTGCCTATTGTAAAACAACCAATGGGTAGCGATCCTGCTGCCGTTGCATTTGATGCTGTAAAAAGCGCAGTTTCCCGTGGTTCTGACATCGTTATTATAGATACTGCCGGAAGATTACACAATAAGCTTCATCTGATGGATGAATTGACCAAAATAAAAAGAGTTATTCAGAAAGTTATTCCCGAAGCTCCTCACGATGTAATGCTGGTTCTGGATGGATCCACAGGTCAAAATGCTGTGGAACAAGCCAAACACTTTACTACAGCTACCGATGTTACTTCTATTGCTATTACCAAACTGGATGGTACTGCGAAAGGTGGTGTAGTGCTGGCTATTGCAAATCTCTTCAAAATACCGGTGAAGTTTATAGGGGTAGGGGAGAAGATAGACGATTTGCTCATATTTGATAAACATGAATTTGTAGATAGCCTATTTAAACTAGACTAATACACTAAAGTGTATATAATAAGGCTCCTGTAGATACTTTCTTCAGGAGCCTTTTGTTTATTGGCTATACCGATGATAAGATAATTTACTAGACCTATAAGGATTTCATAATCTTATAGGTCTTTGTATTTCTCACGACTCACGTTATTCAGCTCGGGATTCACGGTGTATTTACCGCAAATAATTGATACCCCCTATTTTAAGGGATTGTCCAGCCCGCCAACTAATACCATATTTGCATTGTCAAAAGAGTGAGACCGAATACATAATGTCCCGTCTTTAATATCCAATTTCCAATATTCCAATATCCTAAAGTATCCATGCTTTAGAGTCCAATATCCATGAATAAACCAATTAAGTAATTTGCTTTAATTAACTAAACTATTGATTTAAATGAAAAGAGCATCTCTTTATTTTCCATTAACTGTAATAGCTGTAGCTTGTGTTTCAATGTGCATTATTTCACCTAAAGATGCTGCGGCTAAAGTAGGAAACAAAGAATTTAATGAATCCTCGGTCGCTGTTGCAAATGTTTTTCCAAATCCAGAATCAGGAATAATGAATTTGCTTTGTAGTGAATCGCTTCAATCTCCTGTACAGGTAAAAATAATAGACAGTAAGGGTAAGCTGGTTAGCGCACAAAGCAATTTAAAGATAGAAGGAGTGTCTAAACATAAGTTTATTCAGATGAATGCCAATTCATTTTCTAATGGCACCTATAAGTTGTTAATTGAAGGTGCTAATGGAGCAGTTTATCAGAGAGTAATTAATATTCAGAAATAATAAATAGCAATAGACTATACTAAAAGAGCCTGCTTCAATTATTGAAGCAGGCTCTTTTTATGTTATATTAACTGATTAAATTCTATTAATCAAAAGGTTGTGTTGCCCCAACTGCAGCATATTGTACATTAAGTACTCCCTTCGAAGAGCTCCATTTTGCGGTACTGCCGTCCAGTACATAAGCAATAATTCTACAATTAGCAGGATTTAATGTATACGCGGCTCCATTTGCATTTACACCTGAAGTGCTAAAGCTGAACGGCAAAGAATAAACATTACTTTTTGTGGTAGCTGAAACAGGAATAGAATCTCCAAAAACATCAGTAGAAGTAGTTCTTAGACAGAATTTTTCGTCAAAGTTCGGAATAGGATTTTGTCCATTATATAAATAAGGAGTTGCACCACCTGAAGGAGAATAATAGTTGTCCTGACTAGCAAGTAAACCACTTTCTACTATAGCTACTACAATTTTAAGTGGTTTATTAGTAGTAAAATTGAATTTCACACTTGCTGTTCCAGAAATAGTTGTTCCACTTAAAGAACTATTTAGAGAAAGGCCCACACCGGTCCATTTTGCAGTTTCAGAATTTAAAGAGGTAGTATCTTCCTGCCAGTTTGCTCTACGATTGATAATAGTAGACGGATATCCACTGATACCATATGTAGATTCCATGTTGGAGCAATATCTGAATGCATATTTATCAGGGCCTAAACCAGTGCAGTGAACCGCTACCCATGCACATTTTGGATGTGTTTTAGTGTAATTGTCAAGTGCATAAGTTTCTCTTGGGCAATATCCACAATAGATGCTGGTATAATCTTCTACTATAATCTTATGGGTAAAAGCAGATGCAGAAGTGGTTTTTACGGTAAGAGGAGCCTTGTTACTGGTTGTAGTACTTTTGGTAGCAGAAATGGTATAACTACCTACAGCAGATGGATAGTAAGTACTACTTGATAAAGCATTAGAATACACTCCGGAATTAAGATAAAGAGTAGAACTGCTGGTCACGTCGGTTCCTTGTGCATTAATTACTCTTATTGCAACCATATCCCAGCCATTATTTTCTACAGTATCTCTTGATAGAATTACAGTTAGTGAATCCGAAGCATTGGATGGATTTAACGTTACTTCATTAGTATAATTGATAGAATTACCAGCATTGTTAAAAGCATTTACTCTATAAGTGTAAGTTGTGTTTGCAACAGTAGTCGCATCAAGATAGGTAGTTACATTAGGTCCTACGGAGCCAATTACACTGTATGCCCCAGAGCCTGATTTCCTTTCAATATGAAAACCACTCTCATTGGAGGAGCTGTCAGTCCATTTTAAATTGATCTGAAAATTTGGAGCTACAGAGCCTGTGAGCACCACAGGAGAACCTGGAACTGAACTGGACGTGTTGTCTACATTGTTGCTTTTAGTACAGGAGAATAAAAGAACAAGTCCAGAAAGCAGACAAATTGAGAGGAGTTTTTTCATTTACTTTTGATGTTTTAGATGTTTTTTACAAGTCCTCGAAAATAGGGTTATGATTGGGAATAAAAAAAATATTTTATGCAGTAAGATAGTTTCTTATGTTTGAAGATTTTAAAGTTAAAAATTTTGTATGCTAAAAAGATGTATTGTTTTGTTCATTTCCTGTTTAGTAATGACTTTTAATGTAAAGGCACAGGATAATATTCCTGCAGTAAAAGTTAAGTCTGTGAAGAAAGGTAAAGAAGTTGCATTTTCTTCCATTTCAACCGATTGTAAGGATACAATTCTGGTAGTTTCTTTCTTTGCTACCTGGTGTATTCCTTGTGCAGCTGAGCTGGATAACATCAATGAAGTATATAAGGAAAAACAAAAAGATAAACCATTCAAGTTCATTGCAGTATCTATTGATGACTCCAGAACAGCAAACAGAGTTAAACCATTTGTTGTAGGTAAAGGTTGGACATTTGATGTATATCAGGA
>CANFLJ010000016.1 GCA_947447815.1 Chitinophagaceae bacterium
CAATACAGTATTACTGGAATGGGTGGTGATGGTCAGATTATTTGGCGTTTCATGATCATCTATACTGAAAGATGTAGTTGATGCAGTTTCTACTAAAGTATACTGTGCATCAATGGACGTAATAGATGGTGCAGTGTTCGCAGCAATTAATTGAGAGGTAGAAGCTGAACAACCATGACCATCTGTAACTATCACATTCGCAGTGTATGCACTTACGGTAGTAAAGGTATTTGTTGCTGCATGTGGAGCTAAACCTGCATCCCATACATAGGAAGTTCCTCCTCCTGCTGTATAAGAAATAGTACTTCCATGACCACAACCATATGTAGGTCCGGTCATCGTAGGAGTAGGTAATGTGTCAATTGTGATTACAGCTGTTCCAGATGCAGTATTGGTAGTATTGGTAGAACTTGCATCCTGAACACTTACCAGTGCATAAGTAAATATTCCCGTTGTAGAGGTTGGGGCTGTTACAGTAGCTACATTACCAGTAGATGTTACAGTTTGTGCTGCACCACCATTGATAGTATAAGTAAATGTATATGGAGCAGTTGCATTACTGCCTGTAAATGTTACAGTAGGTGCAGTTGCATTGTTACATGCTGCCGTAGTACCTGTAATATTGGCTAATGGTAACGGATTAACTGTAACCGTAAACGAGCAACTAGCTGTGTTATTAGATGCATCAGTTACTACATGTGTAACTGTAGTTGTTCCTACAGGGAAATGATATCCACTTGCAAATCCTGCAGTTCTTACTGTGTTTGCTCCTGAACAATTATCCGTTCCTACAGGTGCAGTATAGGTTACATCGGCTCCGGTTAAATCGGTTGCTACTACCAGTATATCAGCTGGGCAGGAAATTACAGGAACTGTATTATCTATTATCCTTACCGTAAACGTACAACTTGCAGTTCCTACTGCATTACTTGCAGTAACTGTAACAGTAGTAGTACCTACTGTAAAGAAGCTACCTGAAGCAATAGAGTAAGAAACAGTAGGCGCAGGATATCCAGTAGTAGAAAGTGAACCATAGGTTACATTGTTACCACAAACACCGGTAGCATTATTTACTGTTATATTGGAAGGACAAGTAATAGTAGGTGCTACACCTAACACTGTTACTGTAAAGGAACAACTGGTAGCATTACCAGATGCATCGGTAACAGTATGCGTAACTGTATTAACCCCAATAGGGAAAGTAGAACCGCTTGCCAAACCTGCAGTTCTGCTGGTAGAAGAACCAGAACAGTTATCACTTCCTACTGGTGCAGTATAAGTAGCAACTGCTCCAGCAGCACTCGTAGCAATTAAGGAGATATTAGAAGGACAACTAATGCTTGGTGCAATATTATCCGTTACTGTAATAGTTTGATTACAGGTAGAAGAATTTCCAGAAGCATCAGTAGCAGTCCAGGTAATAATTGTATTTCCTTTTGGATAATCTGCTGTTAAAGCTAAGCCATCATTTCTTACTCCGGCTATAGAAGCTACAGAACAATTATCCGTAGCAGAAGCATTGGTGATAGTAATAGTAGCACCACATTTACCAGCACCTGTATTAGCATTGATAGTAGCAGGACAAGATATGATTGGAGCGATATTATCCAAAACAGTTATAGTAGAAGAAGCACTTGCTGAATTACCATTTACGTCGGTAACGGTAAGTGAAGTAGTAACCGGACCATTTCCTCCATTTCTGGTTGTCCAGTTACTTCCTGTAGGATTTTGCAGCGTTGCTGTATTACCACCTATTACATCATTTATAGTAGTTCCAGTATTCTCATTAAATGGATAGTAAGCAACTATACCAGACTGGTTAGTACCTGCACGATCAGCTGCAATCTCAGAAGCACTTAATACTCTGTTGTATATTTTTATCTCATCAATACTTCCTGTGAACTCCCCTCTAAAATTAGATCCATTATTGGTTGTCTCATGGCCAATAAAGAGTTTACTAACTGCAGTATTTAAACCACCACTCAGTGAGAATGATTCAGCAGTATTATCTCTATACATTGTATAATTATTATTACCATCATAGGTAATTGCCAGATAAGTCCATTGATTGGTAGTAACTGGTAATGTGGAAGAAACACGATCCCTACAACCACCCCAGAAATATGGATTAGAACCACTCATACCAATACCAAACATCAAACCAGTACAATCCCCAGTTCCATAATGTACCATAGTACTTCCACTAGAGGCCGTAGTTTTAACCCATAATGAAAGGGTTCTGGCACTATTTCCAAATGGCAAATTAGAAGCAGTTGAATTGGTTGTTACACCATCCGAAGTAGCATTAAAAGAAAGTGCCGAACTATTTGAATTTAAATCAGAACAACTAAAGGTCGATTTACTTAAACTCATAGAAGCTATACCACAATTATCAGTACTTCCATTATCTACTTGCGAAGCTGTTAAAGTAGCACTACCCGCGGCATCTAAATAAACGGTTACTGGTTTAGTAACTACAGTAGGTGCTGTAACATCCTGTATTGTAATTGTAATAGAATTTGAGGTAGTTGAACAATTGTTACTATTAGTCACTACAACTGTATATACACCAGTAGTGGTAGCTCCATAGGTAGCAGCAGTTGCTCCTGATATGTTTACTCCACCCTTTTGCCATTGATAGGTCAATCCAGTTCCTGTATTTGATGATAATGTAATGGTATTACCAGGACAGGTAGCTGTAGAACCTGATGTAATGGTGGCAGTTGGTAATGCATCAATAATGATCGTTGCAGTACCAGTTTGACTTTGATAACAGGTAGTTGAACTTGCATCTCTTACTCCTACCAGATTATAGACAAATGTACCTACAGTGCCAGTTGGAGCATTAACAGTAGCTGTATTACCAGAAGATACTACAGTTACATTCGATCCTCCATTAATATTATAGGTAAAGGTATATGGTGCAGTACCCGCAGCACCTGTAAAGGTTACCGTTGGTGCTGTAGCATTCTTACAAACTTCATTATTACCACTGATAGAGGCTGTAGGTAATGGATTAACCGTAATGGTAGCTGTACCACTTTGTGTTTGAGCACAGGTGGTAGAACTTGATTCCAGAACACTTACCAAAGAATATACATAAGAACCTGCAATATTAGTTGGCGCAGAAACAGTAACTGAATTACCAGAAGTTGTTGAAATTGTTTGACTGGCACCTCCATTCAATGTATAAGTAAAAGTATATGGTGCAGTACCCGCAGCTCCAGTAAAGGTTACATTTGGTGCTGTAGAATTTAAACATACTGCGGTAGTCGTTCCTATTGATGCTGTAGGTAAAGAATGAACAGTAGTAGTAATGCTATTAGAAGTTAATGCACCTCCTACCCCATTTAAAGAATTATAGTTTGCAAGTACTTCAGCAGCAGTAAGCGCTCTGTTGTATGTTTGGAAACTGGATATAGCACCATTCCAAGAATAATCTCCACCATTACCTGCGCCGCCAATAAACAAATTGCTGCTGGATGAATAATGATAAGGAGCAGCTCCTTTATACACACCATCAAAATATAGTTTTGCATTATTTGCTGATGCATCAACTACAATTGTATAGTTATGCCAGTTAGCGTCTAATATAGAAGTAGAAACACCAAATGAAGAGTTAGGTCCATCCCAGATATTCCAAGAAATAACGTTTGAATTGAAAAACACATCAGGTCCTGATCCATTATTACCAGAATTAAATAACATATTTGAACTAGGATTGCTAATACTAGTTTTAGCCCATACATTATAAGTCATTGATGCACTTTTTGTTAAAGGAGCACTGATGAAAGTATTAATTATATTAAAATAAGAAAACCCATTTGAAGTAGCAAATGTTGCAGAATTTAAAGTACCATTATTATTGTTACCACTTATATCAAGCCATGTGGTACCAGAACCTGGATAACTGGCTGTTTTGTTAGCATCTAAATATTGTATTAACCCAGACGAAGAACCACTGCCCCCCGACACACCTGCAATAGACATGTTCACAGCAATCACATCATTATTAGTTAATGTAGTAGTTGTATAAGTAGCACTTGTAGCCCCCGAAATTGCGTTGCCATTTTTAGTCCATTGATAGGTAGGATTTGTAGCATTTACAGGAGTAGCAGTAAATGTAACAGAGGTTCCAGCACAGATAGTATTTGCATTGGCGTTAGACGTGATACTAACTGATGCTACAGTTATTGAACCAGTTGCGGTAACAGTACCACAACCTCCAGTTAAGGTAACCGTGTAATTATAAACACCTGTTACTGTAGGTGTACCACTAATGGTTACTGTATTGCCCGACCAAGCACCCGATACTCCATTAGGTAATCCACTAAATGAAGCGCCCGTTGCATTAGCTGTTGTATAGGTAATATTGGTAATTGCTGAATTTAAATAAACAGTCTGCGTTGTAGTTGCAGCTGCTGAACTAAGTGTAATAGTATTAGTAGGATTTAATGTAACCGTTGTATTTGCAGAAGTAGCAGAACATCCATTAGCATCTGTTACTGTTACAGAATAACTTCCTCCAGAGGATACCACCACAGACTGAGCGGTAGCGCTTGCTGCACTTGCACTCCAAAAATAACTTACACCTGTGCTAGCCGTTAAAGTAACAGAACCTCCCGGACAAAATGCTGTAGCACTACCAGCAGCAATAGTAGCTGTAGGTAAAGGGTTTACATTTATAATTTGAGTTGTTTGTGCAGAACAACCTGCTGCATTTGTTCCAGTTACAGTATAATTAGTAGTTGTAGTAGGAGCAACTATAATTGCAGCAGTTGTAGGGCTAACATTAAATATACCATAATATGAACCTGTGCTATTCTCAATAGTTTGTCTATCAGTAGTTGATAAAACAGAACTATAAATTATCAAATCAGTAACATAGGCTGTAGAATATTCAGTAGAACAACATCCTAATGGACCTATAGCGATACCATTTGGACCTGTAGTACCTCCACCATTAGAAAACAACTGTGTACCATTCTGATAAATAGTAGAAACTGAACCAGTTCCTGTACCGGTATAAACATAAGGATTATTATCTGCAGCATTTCCACCTGCAGTTGAAACCCAACCATTAAAATGAGCCTGACCTTTGTTGCCACCCCACCAACCTAATAACCAATTGGTGCTATAGTCTGTAAGTACTCTTCCTCTACTTGTTGTACCAAGTTGTTCTGCACCATATATAACAGTAAATGGAGCAGTAAAGTTAGTTGTATTATAAAGTGTCTTTGAAGGAGTAATGGAAATTACAGGTTTACTATTTAATCCATTAAGAAGCAA
This sequence comes from Chitinophagaceae bacterium, assembly GCA_947447815.1. GTDB lineage: Bacteria > Bacteroidota > Bacteroidia > Chitinophagales > Chitinophagaceae > CANFLJ01. Next base: position 5,290 of record CANFLJ010000016.1, read on the forward strand.
TAAAGGTTGGTTAGCAGTATTTGTCTGTGTTACATTACGTCCATTTCCAGATTGGTCATAAATTGTTGTTATATAACCTGAAGCTGATCCAAGGAAAGTATTTATTGATGTTACATCTAAATCAGTACCCGAAAATCCAAAGTCTTGTTGAACATTATCAGTAGATCTTCTTAATCTAACAGCATACCCGTTGTAAGAAGACTTTAATTTTCTTAATCCAACAGCTAAAGCAGGAGTACCAGAAACATTGTCTAAAGGAATAGTATTACCAACCGAATTCCACAAATAAGTATTTGCCCCACTTGCTGTAAGTGTTAAGGAAGTTCCACTACAATTTGTAGTAGCTCCCGAAGGAGTTATTGTTAATGAAGGCAAAGCATTTATAGTAACAACAGTTGCGGAAGAAGTTGCTGAACAATTGTTTGCACCTGTTACCGTAACAGTATAAGATGCACCTGTGGAAACTGAAATAGATTGTGAAGTAGCACCTGTACTCCATAAATAACTTGTACCAGCACTTGCAGTAAGGGTAACAGAACCTCCACTACAGAATGTAGTGGATCCTCCAGCAGCAATAGTAGCTGTAGGTAATGTATTAACGGTAACTAAAGTAGATGCAGAAGTAGCAGAACAGCCGCTAGCATTGGTAACCGTTACTGAATAATTACCACCTGAAGAGACAGTGATTGCCTGAGTAGTTGCACCATTGCTCCACAAGTAACTAGAACCTGCGCTGGCAGTTAAGGTAACAGAACCTCCCGGACAAAATGCAGTAGCACTACCAGCAGAAATTGTAGCTATTGGTAAAGTATTAACGGTAACTAAAGTAGATGCCGAAGTAGCAGAACAACCACTTGCATTGGTAACCGTTACTGAATAATTACCACCTGTAGACACAGTGATAGATTGAGTAGTTGCACCATTATTCCATAAGTAACTTGAGCCTGCGCTTGCGGTTAAATTAACGGAACCTCCTGTACAGAAACTAGTAGCACTTCCTGCAGAAATAGTTGCTGTAGGCAATGCATTTACCGTAATGTTAGTGTTTACTACAGTTGAACAATTATTTGCATTTGTTACTGTGTAATGAATTGTAGTTGAACCTGCAGCAACGCCAGTAACCAGTCCATTATTATCCACCGAAGCGGTAGCAGCAGCGTCAGTAGACCATACACCACCACTGGTAGTGTTGCTTAATTGTAATGTACTTCCTATACATACATTTCCTAATGCAAAAGCTGAATTTGAAGCACCTGCAACCCAGTTTGAAGTAGCCCCAGATAGGGTGAAATAATTAAGCGCACCATTAAAATGATTTGAGGTAATATCACTTGCTGTATTAATGCCACTGTTATTGTTGCCAGCTGACCCTTGATTAAATTGATAGTATGTTACTAGACCAGTTTCATTGCCAACTAACTGAGTATTCATGCTATTTTGAATCTGAGAAGCAGTTCTAGCTGTATTCCATATACGAGCTTCATCAATATTGCCTCCAAAATTTTGTCCTCCAGTCTGAAAACCAGAACCTATTGAAAGATTTACGGTCTGACTATTAATAGAGTATGTAAAATTCTTAACCTGCACTCCGTCTAAGTATATATAGCTACCATTTGTTACCCCATTCTGGAAAGTGAGTGCAACGTGATGCCAATGATTATCAGCTACATTTATTCCAGTTGAGTTATTCCCTGTATTCCAGTCATAGGAACACAATACATTATCATATAGAAATAAACTATAAGCAAGTTGTTTAACAATTATACCTCTAAAGCCGCTTCCAGCTCCTGAAGTTTTTATCCAGGCTTCTATTGTACCCGTATTTAAGTTTAAGCTGGAACTAGAACCAACAGAAATATAATCATCAGAACCATCAAAGTTCAACCCATTTCCAAACATTCCAGGTTGAGAACTACCAGCTACAACAGGAAGTGTATTAACTGTAACATTAGCAGAAGTAGTAGCTGAACAACCACCATTGGTAGCAGTTACAGTATAAGAACCAGAACTGGCAAATGTATTACTTGCCGAAGATGGAGTAGACCCTCCAGACCATGAATAAGTTGTACCACCTGTTGCAGTTAAAGATACAGAACTACAACCTGTAGTAGTTCCAACTATTGAAAGCGATGGTGCATCATAAACAGTTACAGCCAATGTACTGGCAGCACTCGTTCCACAACCACTAGTTGCAGTAACAGATATATAGCCGTTCTGACCGTTTGTTCCTGGATCTACCGTAATAGATGTAGTCCCTTGTCCGCCGGTGATTGTCCAGCCTGATGGTACAGACCATGTATAAGTTGATGCATTCGTAACTGCACTTATGCTATAGGTTTGATTGGTAACACCAGAACATAATCCCGCTGTGCCAGCAATCGTACCTGGAGTAGCTGGAGTACCTGCACTCACATAAATTGTAATGCTGGCACAACTGCCATTGCTGATACAAGCTCCTTCCCCTCTTACATAATAAGTGGTAGTAGTGGCAGGAGAAACGGTAATAGAAGTACCCGTTCCTACACTGGTACCACCGCATGACCCAGTGTACCATTGCCAGTTATTTGCACTATTTAAAGCCCCTGAAGCTATACTGATTGTAGTTGATTGTGTGCCACAATTAGAAGAAGAAGTTGTTTGTAAAGTAGGGGTAGTTGGTGCTGTAGTAGCAAAAGCAGAACAACTGCTACCAGTAGTTACTCCTCCAGTTGCTATCCAGTTGGAAGTAGATCCAGTTAAAGAAAAATTATTCAATGTACCGGTAAATCCATTACCAGTTGCATCAGTAAGCGTATTAATCCCTGTATTGGAAATACCAGCACTTCCTTGATTAAAATGATATAAAGCTACTAGACCAGTTTGTCCTGATCCACTCAATTCACAACTCATATTGTTCTGAATTTCGGCCTGACATAAAGAACGATTCCATACACGAACTTCATCCAATGCTCCATTTAAATATCCATACTGACCAGTTTGATTAGAGTTATTAAATGTACCAATAGTAAAAGATCCTCCAGTAGTATTTACAATAGTATTCAGGTTGCCAGTAGGTGTTGTCCCTACCAACGTACCATTTATATATCCACTTACTATACTTCCATCATAAGTGTAGGCTACATGAGCCCAACTACCTACGGGAACAGTAACGCTACTATTCACATTGTTTAAGGTATAATCAAACCATGCTCCCCAGAAGAATAATGTACCATCAGCATTTACCACCATTCCAAAGTTTGTATTAGGGCTTGCACCTTCAGAATGCCCTCCAAGTGGAGTGGTTGCTGCTGCAGCACGATACACCATAAACTCATAAGTTCTGGAAGAATGCCCGGTAGGATAAGTTCCACCAGGTAGTACATTTATAAAATTATTGCTACCATTAAAGTTTAATGCTGCACCAGCAAGAGGTGCATTAACGGTTAATGATGCAGTTGTGCTACCACTGATATAATTTCCATTGGCAGCTTGTGTAGCAGTAATAGTAGAAGTACCTGAACCTACAATGGTTACAGTGCTGCCAATAATGGTAGCCACACTGGTATTGCTGCTGCTATAACTAAATGCACCCGCACTATTCGAACTTGGTGCAGTTAAAGTAAATGGAGCATTTCCATATGTTTGGGTTGGAACTGTAAAACTTCCAATAGAAGGAGCAATAGCATTAACGGTTAAAGTAGCAGTTGTGCTACCGCTGCTGTAAGTCCCATTTGCTGCTTGAGTAGCAGTAATGGTAGAAGAACCTACCCTCACTATTGTTACAGTGTTACCAATTATGGTAGCCACACTAGTATTACTACTAGTATAAGTAAATGCACCGGAGCTATTAGAAGTTGGTGCAGTTAACGTAAAAGCAGCATCTCCATAGTTTTTAGTAATATTACTAAACGTTCCTAAAGTTGGTGCAGTAGAAGTATTGATAAAATAAGCTGTTTGATTGGCAACCACCGTACTTCTGTCTGTAGCAGATAATATACTATTCAGAGTAACAAATTCACCAATCCAACCATTCAGCTGCGTAACATGATCAGCTCTACTTGCTATAACTAAAGGATTTCCAGCATCTGAATAACTACTAATAGCACTGCTACCATTGTTTGACCCATTTAAATAAGCACTTGCAGTAGCGGTATTACTGGTATATACCCACTGAGCAAATCCTACAGAGGAAGATAAACCATTAGTAGGGGTATAAGCAACCGTACTCCCCCCGTTACCTATAAAATAAGATGAGCCATAAATATCCCAAGGGGCACCAATATTATTGTTTGTTTTATTTCCAAAAGTCGGATAAGTAGTATTACTATTTACACCTGCACAAATTGCAAGACTAAAAGCAGATGAATAGCCCGTAAATGAAGTAGTACTCAAATAAGTATTATTAAAGTAGATGGAAGGTGCATTGTTTTTTCTATATATTGTACCAGCATTAACTATTTGAGGCTGCAAGTTAGAAGTGGATTGTGTTGCATTTCTTCCATTACCACTTTGATCATACCATATAGTAATATAACCATTGTTGCTACCAACAAATGTTTTCAGGCTTGCAGTATCCAGATCACCATTGGTAGTAAAGCCAATATCCTGTGTAGTATTGTCATTACTCCTTCTAACTTGTATTGAATAACTAACGTAATTGCTACTTAATCTTCTCAGAGAAAATGACGCAGGAGATTGGTAAGTACTAGTAAGTCCCAGAACATCCAAAGTATTTTGGGCTTTCACTTCATTAAAACAAGTAAGGCCTGATAAAAAAGTAAATAAAATGGCTACTTTTCTAAATGTAAAGATTTTCTTCATAAGTATAGTTTGATTAAGTGCCTGAATCCTGTTGGAAAAAGGAACTAATTATTGCATTTTTTTAATACCTCCTCTTTGGTAAAAGAGATATTTATACTGTTTTTTTTAGACTATTGTTTTAATATCATCAGCACATTACTGTACTTAATGTACTACAAACATATATTTTCAGTCTATATAATCCAAATTTTTAATAAAAATTACTGACAATCATTTAAACTATAAAACCTATAATTTAAATTTTTTACACAACATATAGAACGTAATAAGTTTTTGTTTGGTATAATTTATATTTTTATTCACTGTTGTCCGATTAAAAAACTCAAAAAAAAATTGGGTACTAATTTTCTAGGACAGCAGATTATAAAGCTGCTGAGAATTGAATATTCATTGGTTGAAGGGTATCATTTCGCAAATATTCAATTCTCTAAAGCATCATCAAAAGCAGGGTGTATATTAGTAAAATAACTTGAATGCCTTATTTGAATGGCGTTTTAGCTAATTTGATACTTTTTTGTCGGACAGCAATTATTTTTATTGATTTTTTGTCACAAATTTAAATTTATAAGCCAATGATCGCTTATTCATTTTCACTTTAATATGAAAATGTAAATAAACTAAACATTATATTCCTGATTGTAAGTATTAATTTATAATGCTTTTATTCATAAAAATGAGCGAATAGTTTTTTTTACTAGCAGTACCACCTTTATCAACAATTACTTCTCCTAACCTTTTCAATGTCTAAATTGCCGTATCAGAAAAATTAGATACATATCCCTTAACGAAATTGCAAAGCCATTCATTGTTTGCTTCCCCTGTTTTGAGCTTAATGAATTTCATTTTTATTAGTTTAATTATCAATAACATGCGATAATAAATTGGAATAAGTAGTCCATCCACAAGTAGCAATACTTTCTTCTTTGGATTTCATACATTACAATAGCTAATTAATATGATTACTCCCTATAGCAATCAAGGGCACCGTAAACTCGCTAATAAGAAAACAGTATGCATTCTTAAACCATCGATTCAAATCAGCGGAGGTTATTTGTTGATCATGGCTATTAATCCAGAAGTATACATAGTATCTGAGATACCTGTATTTTATAACCCCAGAACAAGAGAATAATCCATGTTAATAATCTTCTGAATTTTTCACCTTCACTCCATAAAAAGGTTCTTTAGCCCAATCATTACGATGCCCCCTTTTTAATTGATTCTCTGGAATACTTTTTATGCTCTTCCAATACTTCCTGTACAGTGATATTAATGTATTGATACTGTTGCTGAATTGTATGCACTTTATTAAGAACCAAATTTAATAGAAACATATTATTAAATCGATCTACCACAATTAATAAAGGCTACCTAATGCCAGCCCTTACTATTATTTTAAAGTATCATGAATCATAAAATAGTTCATATAACTTTATCTATCCTATTTAACTAGATCATTTCGTTTGTAATTAGCAATTTTCATAGCATTATATTCTTCGAACCAAGTTGAATCCCCCTTTGAACATTTAATACAATTATTCATTTTAGACTGAAGCGTAAATTCATAAATAATAGGATCGCTACTATTGTTACATGCACATAAACTCTGAAACATCAATAACAACAAAATAAACCTTGCCATAATTTTTTAATTAGTATTACAATTAAATTATACAGCTTTTCAGTGTTCAATGGATTTTAAATAAATCTCGGAAGAGATGTAACGAATGTAAATTCATTTCAACATAAAATGCTGTTTATAACAATTAAATAACCCCCTTTTTCTGAAATTATTTTTTTCATCAATTCAAGCATGAATTAGTTAATTTTTATACATTTTTTATTGATTAAAATGACAATATTTTTTTGGAGTTTTTATAAAACTAATAGTCTTATACAATTCTACTTAGATGAATTAAAATATTACATTGAACACTATTATCAAATATTTATTTAAATTGTTGATCAATTGTAACATTAATGTGAAAAGTAGATGTAAATAATTATTGAAACATAGAATCAATTGCGGGTTAAGTAGAATCAGAATCTTGATGAATAACTCAATTATATTTCAAATAATTAGAATTAGTCTTTAAATCATTAATAGAATTCATCTATGTTTATTTTTAAATGCAATTTGCCTAAATTAAAATAAGTTATATTTTATCGCTAATAATAAATAATTCGAAAAATATATTAAACTAAATTCAGATTTACATAAACAATCCTTAATCATATTAAAATACTTTTGTAGCCAATAATTCATGAACAACTATGTCAAAACAATTAGTCCTCACACTATTCCTATTTCTATCTTTTACAACAACTAAAGCATCAATATTTACAGCTACTTGTACCAACAACAATGCAGTCACTTTCAACAGTTACCATTATACTGCATGTAGTAGACAAGTACCTCCTACATTTACAGGGATCAACAATAATTCAACAAATGGATATTCATATCAATGGTACCATTGTATTGATGTTTATGGTACAAATCCATCTATCATTAACGGAGCTAATTCACTAAACTATTCCCCTGATTCTATGAACGAAAGTGGAGTATTTTATTACTTCATAACTTCAACTTGCATTGGAGGCAGTTCTGTGAGCTCATCAGTTATTACTTTAACAGTATACGCGGCTCCTACTAATGTTGTCGCACAACCTAGTACTATAAACATATGCCAGGGAAACACTATTAGCCTGAGTGCTTCAGGTATATCCAATGAAACAGTAAAGACTACATACAACGAAAGTTTTGATAGCGGAGTAACCGTCTTAGGAACACCAATGCCCTTTGGTTGGTCTTTTATAAATGCAGCTACAGGAGGAAATCAATGGGGTACTTCTTCAGTATCAAGATCTGGAAACAGCTCCATGTATTATGATTATTTTGGAGCAAGAACCAACGCAAATGCTTGGGCGATTTCAAAAGGAGTTTTCTTACATGCTGGAGATGGATACAAAATTTCTTTTTACTATAAAACCAGTGGAGGTACAAACTACCCCGAAAAACTAAAAGTGACGGTCGGCAATACTGCAATAATTGCTTCACAAACTACTACTATTTGGCAAAATGGTTCAGCAACTGTTGCTGGTGGTGGGTCAACCAATGGAGGTTTGAATATAACAGACACTGCATTTACAAAAGGCTCTGC
>CANFLJ010000017.1 GCA_947447815.1 Chitinophagaceae bacterium
ACTTTAGAACTGTCTTTCCAATCCCAACCCCAATCTTTATTTTTAGATTGTTGAGCAAATGCAAACACTATAAATAGTGTAAATATTGCCGTTAGAAATGTAGATTTTTTACTTGCCATAGTTTTTTAGTAATTTATGAATTATCAAAAATAAAGATTTTAAGCTAAACTATCAAATTTTATTATATTCCTTAATAATTTAATACCATATCTTAAAACGCAAAGGTCTTTACTTTTATTATGCAACTATTATATTATTATGGGGATTAGTTGTAAAATTCACATATTTATTTAGTGATATCATAAATATTTGTTTACCTAAATATAACAGACATTATATTGCACCCGAAATAGATATGATAGTTTCTACCAAAATCATTGCTAAAGAACTTGCTGAATTCGAGCTTCACTTTAAGGAAGCTGTAAAGAGCAAAGTGCCATTATTAGATAGAATAATGCAGTACATCGTCAAGCGTAAGGGTAAACAAATGCGCCCTATGTTTGTATTGTTATGCGCTAAACTAGGTGGAGAAATTAATGAATCAACTTATCGTGCTGCATCGTTGGTGGAGCTCTTACATACTGCTACCCTTGTACATGATGATGTGGTAGATGAAGCAGATGAAAGAAGGGGATTCTTTTCCATTAATGCACTTTGGAAAAATAAAATAGCCGTTCTCGTTGGGGATTATTTATTATCAAAAGGACTTTTACTTTCATTAGACAATAACGATTTTAGGGTTTTGCAGATACTTTCTGAGGCGGTGAAAAAGATGAGTGAGGGGGAATTGTTGCAAATAGAGAAGGCTAGGAACCTTAATATTAAAGAAAGTATATACTACGACATTATAAAAGGTAAAACTGCATCACTTCTGGCTTCTGCTTGTGCTGCAGGTGCTTACACAACCTTTACAGATACCAATGCCGTTGATAAACTAAAGGCTTTTGGAGAAAATGTTGGGATGGCCTTTCAGATAAAAGATGACCTATTTGATTATGGTACCCAAAATGTAGGTAAGCCTACCGGTAATGACATTAAAGAAAAGAAAATGACCCTTCCGCTTATTTATACCTTAAATAATTGTGATGCGTCTACCAGAAAAAAAATTATCTATATAGTTAAAAATAATAATACTGATAAATTGAAAGTTCAGTATGTAATAGATGAAGTATATAAGTGCGGTGGCATAGAGTATGCTACCGAGAAAATGATTGAATATAAAAATGAAGCCCTGAATATTCTATCACAATTTCCTGAATCTGAGGTTAGAACTACATTACAAGACCTGGTTAATTATTCAATTGACCGAAAATATTAACAAAACCTCAACCGGAGTTTATGGAAAAAAGATGGACGATTTTATCTGCTGATGAGCAAAAAGTAAACTCCCTAAAAGAGGCTTTAAAGATTAATGCTACAATATGTTCTATCCTTGTACAAAGAGGGATAGACAATTATAATACTGCTAAACAGTTTTTCCGTCCACAATTATCCGATCTTTATTCTCCCTGGTTGATGAAGGATATGGATAAAGCCGTGGATAGAATTATAAATGCTTTTAATAAGAAGGAAAAAATACTGGTATACGGAGATTATGACGTAGATGGAACTACCTCGGTTGCTACTATGTTTCAATTTCTGAAATCTTCGCATGATTTAGTAGACTACTATATTCCCCATCGCTATAGAGAAGGGTATGGAGTAAGTAAATTAGGGATTGATTATGCTGCAGATAATGGTTTCAGCTTGATTGTTACCCTCGATTGTGGTATTAAAAGTGCTGAATTAATCGACTATGCCAATTCTTTAAATATAGATGTTATAGTATGCGATCACCACATGCCGGATGATTGTCTGCCGAAGGCGGTTGCTATATTAAATCCTAAACAAAAGGATTGTAATTATCCTTTTAAAGAACTCTGTGGTTGCGGTGTAGGTTTCAAACTAATGATGGCATTAGCGGAGAAACTTTCCCTGCCTGATGAATCTTATTTACAACACTTAGATCTTTTAGCTACAGCTATTGCTGCTGATATTGTGCCTATTGTAGATGAGAATCGAATCCTTACTTATTATGGATTAAAGAAAGTAAATACCAATCCTAATCCTGGTGTGAAAGCATTGATGAGATTAGCTGCAGTACAATGCGAAATGTTTGTTACTAATCTTGTATTTGTAATAGCACCAAGAGTGAATGCTGCTGGTCGTATGGATTGTGCTAAAAAAGCAGTGCAATTATTTATTGAAAAAGATGAAAATGCAGCTATGGCTATTGCCGAAATACTGCATTCCGATAATACAGACCGCAGGGAAGCAGATGCTAGCATTACCGTGGAAGCATTTGAAATGATAGGTAATGATGTACTGGCAAAAGATAAGAAAACAACTGTAGTATATCAGGAACACTGGCACAAAGGAGTGGTGGGTATTGTAGCTTCCCGATTGATAGATACTTACTATCGTCCAACTGTGGTACTTACTAAAAGCGGCGACATTATTGCTGGTAGTGCAAGAAGCGTGAGTGGGTTTAATTTATACGAGGCTATTCATGCCTGCAGAGAACATCTAATAGGCTATGGTGGTCACTTTGCCGCTGCTGGTTTAACCATGATGCCTGAGAACCTAGATGCTTTTGTAAAACAATTCGAAGAGGTAGTTAGTAGTACTATAAGAGAAGAATTGCTTACCCCTGAAATTGTAATAGATGCAGAGGTTTCTTTTGATCAGCTAAACCTTGCTTTCTATAATATATTGCTACAAATGGAACCCTTTGGTCCAGAGAATATGCGACCAGTATTTATCTCCCGTAATGTATTTAATAAAGGATGCAAAGTAGTGAAGGATAAACACATCCGTTTTGTATTAGGACAAAATAATACAACCCTTACTGGTATTGGTTTTAATATGGCCGATAAGTTCCAGACATTCGAAACAAGACAGCCTATAGATATTGTTTATACACTGGAAATAAATGATTGGCAGGGGAATAAAAATCTACAGATTAAAGTAATTGATTTCAGGCTATCGCAGACTAATTTGAATTAGGTATAGATAATAATAAATACTGGCGGGCTATTATAGCATATAGACTGCAATTTTCAGATTGATAGATCTTCTTATTAATCTATGCTTCCTTCATTAAAGTACGGAAGCCAATAAACTTATTCCCCCATTGTTTTATCGAATCATCTCTAAGAGCAGGAGCAAAAATAGCTATGTAACGCTCATAATCTTCTCGGGTTTCGGCAAAGTATTGTGCAGCATAGGTTACGCCTTCTTCTTCATCTATATCCAGTAGTCTTACAAATTTATGCCCGGTAAAACAACCCGTTTCCATCACTTCGGGAATGTGTTTTTCTTTCATCCATTGTACCCAGTCTGTATGAATAGAATGATCTAATTTGATAGTAACGTTGTAGATATACATTTTAATCAATTAAGAATTAAAAATTAATAATTAAAAATGAGCAATTGTATTAATACGTCAATTCGCTAATTCGTTAATCCGATAATTAAAAATCGAAGGCTGCATATATCGGGCAATGATCGCTATGCTTTACATCCGGATAAATGGTTGCTTCTTTTATGCTGTCTGCCAGCGTATCGGTAACACAGATATAATCGATTCTCCAGCCTTTATTCTGCAATCTTACACTAGGAAAACGCTGACTCCACCAACTATATGCACCAGTAGTATCGGGATGAAGTTTTCGGAAGGTATCTACATATCCTGATGCCAGAAATTTGCTAAACCATTCTCGTTCTTCTGGCAAGAAACCTGAAGAGTTTTTGTTGCCCTTAGGATCATGAATGTCTATAGCTTCGTGACATATATTATAGTCGCCTGTTATAATAAGATTAGGCTTTTCTGTTCTTAATCTTTGTAAGTAATCATGAAATTCATCCAGCCACTGATACTTGTAAGTTTGTCTTTCATCGCCACTGGTACCCGATGGAAAGTAGGCATTTACCAGTGTAAAGTTTTTATAATCTATTCTGATTACCCTGCCTTCAAAATCGCTTTGATCTATAGCACTACCATATACAATATTCTCAGGAACAATCTTTGTAAATACAGCTACACCACTATACCCTTTTTTCTGTGCAGAAAACCAGTAAGTATGATATCCCAGGGCTTCTATACTTTTATAATCTGCATCATCTTTCATGGCTTTGGTTTCCTGAATACAAATAATATCAGCAGGATTAGTTTGCAGCCATTCTATAAATCCTTTTTTGATGGCAGCCCTTATTCCATTGGTGTTGTAAGATATAATACGCGTCATAAAAACTAAAATCTAAATCTTTAAAAACTAAATTAATACAAATATAATAAGTTGATTAACAAGTAACTTGATTGTATTAACCTTGAACGTTTTAAACGCATTAAACCTTTTGAACGTTTCTTAGAATTCTGTCTTCAATTCTACCAGTCTAAGAAATTCTTCTTTTGTTTTTCCTTCTGCAAACTTACCACCATAAAAAGCAGTAACGGTGGAGGAAGTGTCGTCCTCTACTCCTCTGCTGGCAACACATAAGTGTTTTGCATCAATGATAACGGCTATATCATCCGTCTCCATTATCTTTTGTAGTTCTTTACCTATCTGTACGGTAAGGCGCTCTTGCACCTGTGGGCGCTTTGCAAAATATTGTACCAGACGGTTCAGCTTGCTCAATCCTATCACTTTTCCATTGCTGATATAGGCTACATGAGCCTTGCCAATAATAGGTACAAAATGGTGCTCGCAATTGCTATAAAAAGAGATGTTTTTTTCTATCAGCATCTCGTTGTACTTGTACTTATTATCAAACAATGCAACAGAAGGTTTATTAGCCGGATTTAGTCCACTGAATATCTCCTGGATGTACATTTTAGCCACACGCTTTGGGGTACCTTGCAAGCTATCATCGGTAAGATCTAGGCCCATTATTTCCATGATGGAGCGGAAATGGGTTTCTATCTGTGCTTCTTTTTCTGCATCACTTATTGCAAAGGCATCGGCACGCATTGGGGTATCTTCACTAGTGCTGATATGGTTGTCGCCTATTTCGTCTATCATAGTATTGCTCAGTTCTATTGTATCGTTATTAGTATGGATATTCAACATAGTTTCGTTCTGTTTCATATAAGGTTACTTTTAGTTCAAGATCTTCATTAATGAAGGGTCTTAATATGTTATAAATAACTACAGCAATGTTTTCGGCTGTAGGGTTTACATTTTCAAATTCTGCTACATCAAGATTGAGGTTCTGATGATCAAAACGAAGGAGTACTTTTTCCTTTATCAGATTGCTGAGTGTTTTTATATCAATCACAAACCCGGTTAGAGGGTCAATGCTGCCTATTACTTTTACAATCAGCTCGTAGTTATGGCCGTGATAGTTTTTATTGTTGCATAATCCAAACACTTCCTTGTTCTTTTCATCGGACCAAAGAGGATTGTGTAAGCGATGTGCTGCATTAAAATGTTCTACACGGCAAATTGCCACTTTATTGTTCATGTGTTGCCAATATTAAATATTGAAGTCGAGTTTCAATAAAACAAATACACTTGATTAATGTTCTAAAAAAATAATTATTATCAACTGTCTTTTGCTGATGCGGAAGTGTGCCGAACAAGCTAGGACAAAGAAGAACTGTTATTGAAAATAGTATTTAGAAATAGGTTTTAAGTAGTAAGTGGACTGTACAAATACGCTTTTTATTTACTTAATGATGCTATTTCTGTTCTTAAAATCAATCAATAAACCAGGGCAAACGTAGTATTTATTTCATTTGCAAGGGTATATTTTCCCATTCTCGAAGATTTGGTTGCATAAAAAGGAGTATGAATTATATACTATACCTGGATAGTTTAAAATACAATTTCTATATAGCTTTGGGATAATGAGAGGCTTGAATAAGTATGTATTTTTTACCTTTTTTGTAATGCTTTTATGGGTAATAGAGCGATATGTTAAAGCCCAAAAACAGCATTATAGGTATTCCTAAATAGTTACTACGTGAATGCACTAGCATTGTAGGTATTATTATATAATCACTACATGAATGCTAATGCTTTTTAGTTAAAATTATGTAGCAACTAGGCTGTGACACCCGTCACAGCCAAATATTTAAATTTCAATTAGGTGAAGTAACTAGCATTTTAGTTAAAATTATGTAGCAATGTCGTGAATGCTACTGCTTGAGCCTAATTGCTACATTTTTATCACGTGAATGCTGTTTTGCCTGCTAGTTTCCTAGGTAATATTAGTGTAAATGCGGTAGAAATTACTTATTTATACTATGTTTTCTACTCTAAGACGTATTGATAGTTTAGTATTTTACTTGATAATATGCATCTAATTGGTAAATAAGTTCCCTAATTATGTAAAAATGGAGCTATTGCAACCTACGCTGGCTGTTGCGCGAGGGATAGTAACGGCTATCCTTTTTGCGCTGTAGCAATATTGAATAAAGGGCTATTTATATACAGCGCAAAAAGATAGTAGTGGAAAGCCCGACCGAAGGGCGCGCCCAAAATAATGTGCTAATTTGATAATATGCTGATTAGCTAATGAATACAATTGGGTTGACTAAATAATTTGGAAATGCAACTATAAGCCGTACTTATGCCATTGCTCGGGCATCTCTATCTGGAACGATAATTGCTGGCCTGAAGTGGGATGGAGGAAGGCAAGATGGCTGGACTGCAGGAAAATACTTCCATCGGGAATGGTGCGCTTGTAACCATACTTTACATCGCCAACAATGGGCGAACCTATGGCGGCCAATTGTGCCCTTATCTGATGAAAACGACCGGTAAATAACTCGATTTGTAGTAAGTGATATTTTTCCGACGATTTCAGCAAAGTATATTTCAATTCTGCCTTCTTACTATTCTTAATTTCTTTGTTGAAAGCCTTTGATTTGCTTCGGCTGGCATCCTTTAATAACCAGTGTACAAGGGTATCCTGCGGCTTTGGTGGACAAACATTTACTACTGCCAGGTATTGCTTTTGTACCTGCCTGTTTTGGAAAGCATTATTAAGAATAACCAGACTTTCTTTGTTTAAAGCAAACAAAATGAGTCCACTTACCCGCTGATCTAACCTATGAACGGGCAACAATTCTTTGCCCGACAACTCCGGAATTGATGCTGCTATTATATCGGTATCCTGAGAATCGATGCCAGCAGGTTTATTCAGTAATAATAGATCGCTATCCTGGTATATAATAGTTGTCAAGTAGTAAGTATTTATGGAATAAGAACGAAAATAGGGAAAGTAAATTATGAAGATAGGTAGTATTGATTAATTTCAATATTAAAGGTCAACACTTTATATATAAATCAATACATTCCTATTTGTGATGGGCTTAATAATCAATTTTATCAATCCTGTATCCTATATTTTCAACAATTTTTAAATTCGGTATTATTGGAAATATTATTAGTTTATTTGCAGCCTACATTAAGAACATTAAAAATTAATATATGAGTGTTTCGGATCAGGAAATAAAGCAACTGGAAGAGGTTGCATCACAGGTGCGCAGAGATATTGTACGCATGGTGCATAGTGCTACTTGTGGGCATCCGGGAGGATCGCTGGGATGTACCGATTATCTGGTAGCATTGTATTTTAAGATCATGAATCGCAAGCCAGGATTTGATATGGATGGCATTGGCGAAGATCTTTTCTTCCTTTCCAATGGCCACGTATCGCCATTATTCTACAGTATTTTATCTCGTTCGGGCTATTTTCCTACCAGCGAAATGCCTGGTTTCCGTAAACTGGGATCTATACTTCAAGGGCATCCTACAACCCATGTACCGGGTGTAAGAATGGCATCAGGATCGTTGGGACAAGGTTTATCGGTAGCTATTGGTGCTGCATTGGCTAAGAAATATAATAATGATTCATCCTTAGTATTTTCCTTGCACGGCGATGGCGAATTGCAGGAAGGCCAAAACTGGGAAGCGGCATTATTTGCACCACATCATAAGGTAGATAACCTGATTGCCTGCATAGATTATAATGGACAACAAATAGATGGCCCTACTGAAAAGATAATGAGTCTGGGTAACCTGAAAGCTAAGTTTGAAGCCTTTAACTGGGAGGTGATAGAAGAGCCTAAGGGCAATGATATGCGCTCGGTAATAGAGGTAATACTGAAGGCTAAAGCACTTACCGGAAAAGGCAGACCTGTATGTATATTGCTGACTACACAAATGGGTTTTGGAATAGACTTTATGATGGGATCGCACAAGTGGCATGGTGTAGCGCCTAATGATGAGCAACTGGCTATAGCATTGGCACAATTGCCTGAAACACTGGGAGACTATTAATACTAATTTGATAATTAGCTGATTTGATAATTTGAAAATGGAATACCAATTCACTATTTCGCTAATCAGTTAATTCGATAATACGCTAATTAAAAACAATTATGAAGAAATATACATTTACAGAAAAGAAAGATACACGCTCTGGTTTTGGTGCAGGACTGGCAGAACTAGGCAAAACAAATCCTAATGTAATTGCACTTTGTGCCGATTTGATAGGCTCTTTGAAAATGGAAGCATTTATAAAAGAATGTCCCGATCGCTTTATTCAGTGCGGTATAGCCGAAGCTAATATGATGAGTGTAGCTGCAGGCCTTACTATAGGGGGTAAAATACCGTTTACGGGCACTTTTGCCAACTTCTCTACTGGTAGAGTGTACGATCAGATTCGTCAATCAATTGCCTACTCCGAGAAGAATGTAAAAATATGTGCTTCACATGCGGGTATTACCCTTGGGGAAGATGGTGCTACACACCAGATATTAGAAGATATTGGTCTGATGAAAATGTTGCCAGGAATGACTGTTATTAATCCTTGCGATTATAATCAGACTAAGGCTGCAACCATTGCTATTGCTGATTATGAAGGCCCTGTATACTTACGTTTTGGTCGCCCTGTAATGCCTATATTTACAGACCCTGATCAAAAATTTGAAGTAGGTAAAGCATGGATGGTAAACGAAGGAAAAGATGTAACCATTGTTGCTACTGGACACCTGGTATGGGAAGCCATAAAAGCTGGGGAACAACTGGAAGCGATGGGTATAGATGCAGAGATTATCAATATACATACTATCAAACCACTGGATAGCGAAGCGATTTTGAAATCCGTTGCAAAAACGCGTTGTATAGTATCTTGCGAAGAACATAACCGTCTGGGTGGATTAGGAGATAGTATTGCGCAATTACTGATTCAGAACGATCTTGTACCAATGGAATATATAGCGATAGATGATGTGTTTGGCGAAAGCGGTACTCCTGCAGAATTGATGAAGAAATTTGGTCTGGATGATCTGCATATAGTAGAAGCCGCCAAGAAAGTGATAGGAAGAAAAGGATAGATTTAGAACTTATACAGGATTAAAAGAATACAAAATACATTTATTTTTACTGCCACGCAACCAGATTGCGTGGCATTTTTTATTGATTGAAAAATGTATATATGGTATTAAATTTACTACTTAAAACTTATTACGTATAACATAATATGATACAAATAATAGCAGCTGCCAAAGATGATATATCGGTTATTCAATCGCTAGCCTACAGTATCTGGCCTGTGGTATATAAGGAAATGATAACGGAGGAGCAGATAAATTATATGCTGGAGAACAGGTATAGCAAACAGGCGCTGGAAGAGCAGATGAATGCAGGGCAACAGTTTTTTATTGCCAGAGAAGATAATAATTATCTGGGATACGCAGGTGTAGCACCCACAGAAACAGAAAATATGTATAAACTGGAAAAATTATATGTGTTGCCAGACAATCATAAAAAAGGGGTAGGAAGTATTTTATTGGATGCTGTGGAGCTGTTTACTACCCAAAAAGGAGGAAGTGAGCTTATCTTACAAGTGAACAGAAGCAATGCGGCTGTTGGGTTTTACAAGAAAAAGGGCTTTGTAATAGACCGGGAAGCCGATGTGGAAATAGGCAATGGTTTTTATATGAACGATTATTTTATGGTAAAGAAATTCGTTAAATAAAATATTCTTTTTTGTAGTTTGATGTTAGACCCTATATTTGCAACCCCAAAAGGAATGGTGCGGTAGCTCAGTCGGTAGAGCAAAGGACTGAAAATCCTTGTGTCGCCGGTTCGATCCCGGCCCACACCACCACTTTAAAGCTCAGATTAATTTCTGAGCTTTTTTTATGCCCCTGAATGATGGGTTTTATAGTATAAATAATACAAGAAACCACCTATTCCATATCACTAAATGACCTGATTTTAGTCCATTCACAGGAAAAAAAACTCATTTTGCCGAAATAAACAAAACAATGAATCTAAAATATTGAATTTTGGGTCATCAAATTAGGAACGGTTCTCAAATAAGCTTGCATTTAAAAATCTAAAATCAAATACATATGAAAATTGTTTTGTCATCATTAAAGCAAATTGCTTTTACAATCGAAATCGGTATTAACGCAATTCATAAATTTCTGGAGTTCATCCTTATCTAATGATTGATTTTTCTGTAGATATTTAAAACTATTGCAGCTTTAAAGCTAAGTATAAATAGTTTTATAAAGGACTACTTTAGTAATCTGTGTGAACTAAATTGGGAGAAGGAATAGAATATATTTATTCTGTAAACACCCTACATCCAAATCCTTTTCCATTAAGTAATAGTTATTAAAAGGCAGAATAACAATATTGTTATAAGCTGCCATTTTTCTGAGAGCTATTATCATTGAAAATAAGGGGTAATAGAACCCAATGTTATTGTATCCTAAACTATACGGAAGGGCTATTAATTACTAGCCTGATATATAGAATTATTCAGTTCTTTAATCCTTACCATTCATCATTTTGATATCCTGATTGAAGTATTAATAGTGCTTTACGCTATTTTCGTTGCATTAATAACAGGATATGAAAGTATATAAACTACTCATTTTTACATTTTTTACAGTAATAGTATCTGGGCTGAATGCACAGACAACTTCAAACAATCCATTGCTCATACATAGCAATAAGCCTATCAATTTTGATAAAGTAACGGCAAAAACAGTAAGAGATGCGGTTTCTGAATGTATCAAGAATGCAGAGCGGGCATTGTTTGTAATATCAGCACCATCAAGAGCACCACGTACTTTCGAGAATACCATCAAGCCTTTTGATGCAGTGATTTATGATCTTACAGACCTTTCTTTCAAGCTTGGATTAATTTCCAGTACATATACTGATGACAGTACCAGAAATGCAGCAAATGATGAGAATGAAAGACTTGGATTGTTTATGTCTAATATCAATCTGAACGAACAACTTTATAAAACAATAAAGGCATACAGCATTACACCTGCTGCAAATACATTAGCACTTTCTAAAAAGAAATTTCTGGATGAAACGATTATTTCTTTCGAAAAAAATGGCATGAAATTACCTCCTGTAGAAAGACAAAAACTGGAGAAATTAAATCAACAACTTATTAGTTACGGAACACAGTTTGATAAAAACATTGCAGAATATAAAGACAGCGCAATATTTACTTTGGATCAACTAAAAGGAGTTGATGAAAGTAAACTGAAGGAATGGAAGAAGGGGGAGAATAGATACGTAGTCAATATAAACGGTCCGAACTATACCGAACTAATGACAAATGCCTCAGACCCTGCTACACGTCATACTGCATTAATAAAGTATAATGACAGAGCATATCCTAAAAATATTACGGTGCTGGATAGTATGCTATATTACCGCAATTTGATGGCTAAAACATTGGGCTTTAATAGTTATGCAGCTTTTTCTGTTGTAGATAAAATGAGCGAGTCTCCTGCTAGAGTATGGAACTTTATTGGTGATTTAAAGACTAAGCTTGCTGCTGGGCTTGATATTGAATTAAACGAGTTGAGAGCATTAAAAGCTTCAATGAATCCTGAAATAAAAGAGGAATTGCAACTATGGGATATCTCCTATTATCAAAAGAAATTGCTGGACAAAAAATACAAATTAAACACCGATGAGGTGAAAGAATATTTTGAAATGAATAATACTATCAATGGGATGTTTGAGGTATATAAACAACTATTTGGTATTGAAATAAAGGAAACAAGCGGCTTGCCAATATGGCATGAAAAAGTAAGGACATTCGAGATATATAAGAATGATAAAAAGGTAGGAACATTCTACTTTGATCTTTATCCCCGTGCCGATAAGTATACCCATTTTGCTTGCTATCCTATATCGCAGTATAGCAGTATTGGAACTGCAGAGATTCTGCCCGTGTCTGCATTGATTTGTAATTTTCCAGAAGGTACCAAAGAGAAACCTTCTCTATTAAATCATTCCAATGTTATTACCCTGTTTCATGAGTTTGGGCACCTGGTACATAGTATGTTGGGCCGCAGTCAGCTTGCCTCTCAGGGACCTTTTAATGTAAAGGGAGATTTTGTAGAAGCGCCGTCTCAATTTCTGGAAAACTGGTGCTGGGAATATGAGTCTTTAAAGAAGTTTGCTAAACATTATAAAACGGGAGTAACCCTACCTAAAGAATTATTTACCAAGATGAAATCTTCACAAATGGTGGGTGTAGCATATCAATATTCAAGACAATTATACTTGGGTTCTATTGATTTTACTTTTGAAGATAAGTATGATAGTATTAAAGGGAAAAACATAAATGATGTAGCACAAAACTTATTTACAATGTTGCATGTGCCAACAGTAGAAGGCTATCATGCAATTTGTAGTTTTGGTCATTTAAATGGATATGCAGCTAACTACTATGGATACTTATGGTCCAAAGTATTTGCACAAGATATGTTCTCCGTATTCCAGGAGAAAGGGGTAATGAATAAAGAACTAGGATTGAAATATAGAAAAGAAATACTGGAGAGAGGATCTACGTTGCCGGAGAATGTAATCTTAAAGAATTTCCTTGGACGACCATCTAATTCTAAGGCGTTTTTAAAATCTCTAGGAGTGAATTAAAATAAAGCTATAACTATTTATGATACACAAATTGTTGCATTATTTTTAAACCGTCTAATGCTTCATTTAAACTACAAGGATTCTCGGCATTATCCAGAAAATAGTTAACTACTTTTTCTATCATTGGCTGCTGAATATTATCAGGTAAAGGGAATGAATAGGTCTTTTTTTCTCCATTACAATTAAGTGTAAATTCTTTGCCGTAAAAAGTAAA
>CANFLJ010000018.1 GCA_947447815.1 Chitinophagaceae bacterium
AATCACTGGTTTTGCAACATAAAGATCTGGAAAGTTTGTGTTTAATATGGGTGGCTAGTTAATTAGCATTCACTCAATCCTACAGGCACAAGCACCGCTAATCCGCCATCAGAGGTTTCTTTGTATTTACTGTTCATATCAAGTGCTGTATTCCAAAGTGTTTTAATTACTTTGTCAAGACTTACTTTGGCAAAATCCGGCTTGCTTTGAAGTGCTAGTTGTGCAGCAGTTATTGCTTTTATTGCACCCATAGTATTTCTTTCAATACAAGGTATCTGTACTAATCCTCCTACAGGATCGCAGGTAAGTCCAAGATGATGTTCCATGGCAATTTCTGCTGCCATCATAACCTGCTTTTGATTACCCCCAAGACTTTCAGCCAGTGCTGCAGCGGCCATTGCACTACTTACCCCTATCTCGGCCTGACATCCTCCCATAGCAGCACTGATAGTGGCACCTTTTTTGAAGATACTTCCTACCTCGGCTGCCGTTAATAGAAAGTTTACAATTTTGTCTTCATTGTTACCTCCACAAAAGGCAACATAATATTGAAGTACAGCAGGTATTACTCCAGCTGCTCCATTAGTGGGTGCTGTAACTACTCTGCCAAAAGATGCATTCTCTTCGTTCACAGCCAATGCAAAACAGCTTACCCAATCTATGATATTACTGAAATTATTGGCCTGATTAGTAATTATCTTAAGCCACTCTGCATAGTTATTATAGGTAACATTACCCATCAATTTTTTATTCAGATCGAAGGCCCTTCTATGTACTTCAAGACCACCAGGCAAGATACCTCCGGTATGACAACCCTTGTAAATACATTCCCGCATAGTACTCCATATATGAAGCAGATTATGTTTTACTTCCTCCTCAGACCTCCATGACAGCTCATTTTCCAACACAATTTCATGAACACTTAATCCTGTTTTCCTGCACCAGTGTAAAAGATCATCGGCAGTATTAATAGGGAAAGGTAAGCTAACCGTTTTTTGTTTCCTACTCTCCTCCTCTCCTTCTTTAACAATAAACCCACCTCCTATAGAATAATAAGTATAACTGATTTTTACATCCCCCTTTAACGCAATTAAAAAGCTAATACCATTTGGATGAAATGGCAGACTTTCATTTACCAGATAATGAATATTCTTAGCCGGATTAAAGCTTATTGCACTTTGTTTTGCGAGTAAGATAGATTGTTCTTTTCCAATAGTCTGTATGGTTGACTGTACATTTTTTACAACCATCGTTTCAGGGTCTTCCCCCATTAATCCCAATTGAACAGCAATATCAGTTCCATGACCAACACCAGTCTTTGCCAATGAACCATATAGTAATACATCTATGCTGCTTACTTGTGTAAGTGCATCATTAATTTGCAACTCCTCTAAACATCGTAGGGCAGCTTTCCATGGTCCAAGAGTATGTGAACTGGAAGGTCCAATACCTATTTTAAACATGTCGAAAACCGATATTGCTTCATATTGCATAGTGAAATTATTATTCAACAAATATAAAATAACAAGTGTTAGCTTTTATTATTTAAATACTATTTAAACATCTTTTTCAAGATATGAGGTGAAACCTATCTACAATATAATATTGGTCCTTAATTTTGTACGATTAATATATATAATGGAATCGAATAATAAGCCATCACAAGAGACCTATGATAAATGGCATAGTGACCCTGATAACTGGAAGATGGGAGTATTTTATTACAACAAAGAAGATAAAAGACTATTTCCGCCTAAAAGAATAAGCGGAATGGGGTGGACCATCAACTTTGCTAATCCAATGTCAATTCTTGCATTCTTTGCTTTATTGGCAGGTGTTCTGATAGTAATTAAGCTAATAAAACAATCTTGATAGATCTAATTATTCATTTGCAGCAATAAAGCTGTTGCTAAGTGCAAATAATAATTCTTCATCGAAATGATTTGTCATAAGTTGCAATCCAAAAGGCATTCCATTTGAATGTTTGAAAAGAGGTAGTGATATTGCCGGTATTCCTACAAGATTGGCATATACCGTATAAATATCAGCAAGGTACATAGCAACAGAATCATCGCTTTTCTCTCCTAATTTGAACGCGGGTGATGGTACTGTAGGAGATATGATTGCATCATATTCCTGAAATATCTTAGTTGTATTGTCCGACAACAATCTTCTTACCTGTTGTGCTTTGGTAAAATAGGCGTCAAAATATCCGGCACTCAATACAAAAGACCCCAATAATATTCTGCGTTGTACTTCCTTTCCAAAACCTTTACTACGGCTTTGTTTGTACATTTCATTTAAATCATCTATACCTTCTGTATGTCTATGGCCATATCTTACCCCATCAAAACGAGATAAGTTGCTGGAAGCTTCGGCTGTTGTAAGAATGTAATAAGTAGGCACTATATAATCCAGCCAATCGAAGTTGATGGCATCTACTATAAAGCCTTTAGCTTTTAATGTTTGAATATAATTTTCGGTAGCTACTTTAATTTCAGGATCGATGCCTGGATGATCCAATACTTGTTTAAAATAGGCTATTCTTTTTCCTGAAGGCTCTTTAGTAGCATGAGCAGCATATTGTTCTACTGGTTTAGGCGATGCTGTACTATCAAAGTTATCCTCTCCACTCATTACTTCTAATGCAATTGCAACATCAGTAAGATTTTTGCCAAAGATTCCAATTTGATCGAAAGAAGAAGCGTATGCTATTAACCCATATCTGGAAATACGACCATAAGTAGGCTTCATGCCTATGATACCACAAAAATCAGCAGGCTGTCTTACCGAGCCTCCCGTATCACTCCCCAGACTAATCATAGTAAGATCAGCTTGAACGGCTACGGCAGAACCACCAGAAGATCCGCCTGGCACTCTTTCTGTATCTGCAGCATTTTTTACTATCCCAAAAGCAGAATTTTCACTACTACTACCCATTGCAAATTCATCACAGTTATTGCGACCGATAATAATAGCACCTTCTGCTAATAATCTCTCCACTGCAGTTGCAGAATAAACAGACTCAAATTTATCAAGAATTTTAGAGGCAGCTGTTACAACATGTCCTTTGTAACATATTACATCCTTCAAAGAAACTACTACTCCATGTAACCTACCAAGGGGCAATCCATCATTCCTTTGTTTATCAAGATCTGTAGCTCTTTGTAAAGCTTCGTCGGCAAATACTTCCAAGAAAGCATTCAAATGCTTTTTCTCTTCAATTGCTGCCAAATAATGTTTCACAGCAAGTAAACACCCATCAGGGTTTGTTGCTAAAAATGAATGGTACTCTTTAATGGATGTATATGAAAACAATTCCGGTAGATTTTTAATTATTTATAATGATAGCAAATAAAGTAAATTTTCTTTGTTCCGATTAAAATGATTGAAAGAATACATCGTGAGTCGTGAGTCCATACACAAAAAAATCTACTTTTTACTTAAATTAACTCCACTCCTCTTCTACCTGTTTACGGCTCTTATCTACCTTAGCAGCGAGTAAAATACTTATCTCGTATAAAATATAAATAGGAATAGAAACAATGATAGTACTCAACATATCTGGTGGAGTAATAATAGAAGCAACTATTACAATACCTAAGACAGCATATCTCCTTCCCTTTCTTAATAATGCAGCATTTACCACATTAATTTTTGCCAGAAAATACATCACCAAAGGAAGCTGAAAGGATAAACCTGCACCAAGAATTAAAGGAACAATCGTATTGAAATAACTCATGATAGTCCATTTATTTTCGATGTTGTCATCCAGCGTAAAATTGGCAAAAAAGTTAATAGTATAAGGAGCAATAACAAAGTAACCGAAAGCAGTACCTAAGAAGAACAATACTGAAACCCAGAAAATGACCCCTGTAGTATTTTTTAATTCCTTTGTAGTTAAAGCAGGTTTTATAAATTTCCAGAACTGATAAAATACATAAGGGAAGGCGACTATAAAACCACCAATAAGAATGATATTCATGAATACGCCAAATTCACCAGCCACTGTATTACTCTGCAATTTTACTGTAATCTCTTGCATACAAAGCTGAGAACCCTTACCAAGTCTTTGACCGATACTACAAAGCAGTTTGTAAGTAAGAAAATCTTTATGAGTAGGTCCCATCAAAATTTTCTGCGTAATAAACTTATTGTTAACCCCTATAAATACAGCTCCAATAACAACTGCAATGGCAGAACGAAACAAATGTTTTCGTAGCTCATCAATATGATCTGCGAAAGACATTTCTGCTCTTGGACTATCACTGGAAGTCTTATTGAAAAGTTTCATTAATTAATAAAAAGCGTATCCCGCTTGTATGAATTGAAATAAATAAAAAGACGCATAGTAACTGCGTCTCTTTTTACCCTTTAATATTTTACAAAACAGACTATTTAGAATCAGTTGTATTGGTAGGTTTGTTAGGAGTAGTATCATTTACATGATCTTCAATCCCCTTTTTAATATCATTTTTAGCATCATTAAACTCTCTGATACCTTTTCCTAATCCACGCATTAACTCAGGTATTTTTTTACCTCCAAACATCAGAACCAGAATTAATAATATAAGAATTAAATGTTGCGGTGCAAATAAGTCCATAAAAAATATTTAGTTGGCAAAGATAAGTCGTAAATAACAAGATACAAGTTAAAAATTAGGAACTTTTTATAGTCTAGGCATTTAGGGGCACAAAAAAGCGAAGGACTGATTTCAATCCTTCGCTAAAGTATCTTAGAAGAAAAAAATTATCTAATTCTTTTTTCCTTAATTCTTGCTCTCTTACCGCTTCTTTCACGTAAGAAGTACAATTTAGCACGACGTACTTTACCTACTTTGTTTAATTGTACAGACTCGATATTAGGTGAAAAGAAAGGGAATAAACGCTCTACACCTACACCATCAGAAATTTTTCTAACGGTAAAGGTTGCAGTTTGTCCTGTACCTTGTAATTTAAGAACATCTCCTCTGAAACTCTGGATACGTTCTTTACCACCTTCTACAATTTTATAGTTAACGGTAACATTGTCACCGGCTTTAAACTTAGGAAGTTCTGTTTTTGCTGCTAATTGTTCGTGAACAAATTTTACTGCTAATTCCATACATCTATTTTTTGGGACGGCAAAAGTAATGGCAAATTGTCAATAATCAAAACAAAATATAATTTAATTACTTTTTTTACGTTAAATCTGCCTTCCAGATTGGTTAAAATGTTAATTAAAGGGCTGCTGCAGCCATTCTTTGAGGCACTTCAGCACCCGCCTCACTAAATCCAAAATAGTTATTGGCGTTGTGATAACAGATATCCTGAATTACTTTTCCAACCCATTTAATATCGTTTGGCATCTCTCCATTTTCAATTTCAGAACCAAAAAGATCGCACAATATTCTTCTGAAATACTCATGACGAGGGTAAGACAAGAATGAACGGGAATCGGTAAGCATACCAATAAAACGACTAATTAGTCCCATGTTAGAAAGCGCATTCATTTGCTTAACCATGCCATCTTTCTGATCCAGGAACCACCATCCGCTACCAAATTGAATCTTTCCAGCAGAAGAACCATCATTGAAATTTCCAATCATAGTTGCCATTAGTTCATTATCTGCCGGATTTAGGTTGTACAAAATAGTCTTAGCCAATTTATCCTGAGAATCTAATTTATCCAAGAATTTAGACAAAGCTCTACCTTGAGAGAAATCGCCAATAGAGTCCCATCCTGTATCTGGACCTAAAGTAGATAGCATTCTGTTGTTATTGTTTCTTAATGCGCCTAAATGGAACTGCTGAGCCCATCCTTTCTCCCAATCCCACTCAGCAAAATGTAATAACATAGCTGATTTGAATTTTACCTGCTCTACATTAGTTAATTGTTTCCCTCCATGAATCTTGGTGAAGATTGCTTCTATTTCAGAACCAGTAAAGTCTTCAGCATAAATTTCTTCCAAACCATGATCACTCACGCAACAACCAACAGAAGCAAAGAAATCGTGACGATTCTGTAAAGCATATAAGAAATCGTTGAAATTAGAAATAGCAATATCACTAGCTGCTTCTATTTTCTTTACATAAGCGTTGAATTTTTCAGGATCACCAACATTCATAGCATTATCCGGACGGAAAGAAGGACGAATAGGAATTTCGAATCCTTCGTTCTTTAATTGCAAGTGATAGGCTAGATTATCAGCAGGATCATCAGTAGTACAAACTGTAACTACATTCATTTTGCGTAATAAATTACGAACAGAAAAATCATCTGTACGAAGTTTGGCAGAACATTCATCATAGATTCTTTTTGCAGAATCTGGATTCAGAATTTCATTGATACCAAAGTAGCGTTGCAATTCCATGTGTGTCCAATGGTACAAAGGATTGCGAAGTGTATATGGTACAGTAGCTGCCCATTGTTCGAACTTTGCATAATCAGAAGCATCACCAGTGCAGAAATTTTCATCTACACCATTGGTACGCATAGCACGCCATTTGTAATGATCTCCATACAACCATATCTGGGTAAGGTTTTCGAATTTTTTATCTTCTGCTATTTGTTGTTGAGGTAAATGGCAGTGATAATCTATGATAGGCATTTGTTTTGCATACTCATGATAGAGGACTTTTGCAGTTTCTGTCTTTAACAGAAAATTTTCATCAAGAAACTTTTTCATATTCTGATTTTTGTTAATGAAATAAACGATTAATTATTATTTAAGGGATTCCATCTAGCGCCAAACAACCACTTAGGATTGATAGCTTCGGCTTTAGGAGAATCTTTTGCTGTTTCCAAATTATTTCCGAACCATTTATAATCGCCTCCATCCCTATGGCAATTATAAAAATATACTCTATGCCCCCATTGAATAACATTGTTGGTGTTTACTCTGTAGATAGGCGTATCAGCCATATTTTGTGCAAAGTAACAATTTATTAGATAAAACTGTGCATCACGATGATAACGCCCAAGTTTAAACCCATCATATCCGCTAAACTTACAATTTACCAAAACAGTCTTAGAATCTTCATATTTTGAACCATCATGCCAAATTGCAGCCGGTCCTGTATGAGCAACAAATTCGCAATCTTCGGCCCAAGACCATCCACGCGGGCAATAAAAATCTACTCCGCCTTCCATTCTACAACCTTTAAAATAAAACATACCTGTTTCTACATCCCATGGACTAACCGTGTCTCCTCCGAAGGCTTTTAAAGTACAATTCACCACTTTAATACGGGTGCTAAAGGACCTTAAGGCCATTTGATGACCGGTTTTGGAAACTTTCTTTTCTATTTTACCGGTATCATTGCTACAAACAAACTTAATATCGCCATTGTTCTCGAACCCATAGGAATTCTGTATGGTCAAATTATTCAGTTCAATATCATTGCCTTTAATATTTAAGGTAGCTACCCCCCAATCATCGTTGTTGGTACAACGCCAGATATCACGCGCTATAGACTGCGTTAGAATGGTTTTATTTCTATCCTCTCCAATTAAAGTTATATGATTTTTTTCGATTAATATTTTCTCTTTATAGGTACCTGACTTGATGTAGATTACTCTCATATAAGCAGAATCATTAGATAAACTATTGATAGCACACTGAATTGAATTAAAATCACCATTACCATTGCAGTCAACAATGATTGCCTTAGTTTCTATTTTTTTCTTCCAGGCAGGATAGATTTTATTCAATAAATTTTCTGGCCAGTGACCATACCACCCATATCCATTCCTTCTTTCGTATTCTATTTCTTTAACATCATTCTTTTGAATACCATCTCTACCAGAAAAAAGTGGCTTATTAGTATTGATATCATAGAATCTTGCCCATAAAATGGAAGAATCATTTTTAACAAGCTGTCTGTCCGTTCCTTTAGGTGTTCCAGCAACTGGAACATCCACATAGTCAAATCCTTTTATAGATGATTTCTTAAACCATTCTACAGCAGACTCTATAGCTTGAATTATCTGAGGAGAAGGATTAGGCTGTTTGATCAGAAAATCAACAATACCAACACTCTCAGCACCACTTAAGGATACCAGTTCGAAGCTTCTGGCTTTAGCAGGAGCATAATTATATTGATTATGCTGTGCACACCATACGGTTAGTTTACCATTTACTTTTACCTGTGTTTTCAATATACAATCTATTCCTTTGTCAACCGCAACTTTTGCTAATGGAATAAAAGAAGGATTTATCTGCTCCAGATTATTTCTCTGTTTTACTATGTCATACAATACATTCAAAGTATTGACCATAGCATTGTCGTTATAGGTAATTTCTCCACGATAAAGGCTAGCAGTATCAGGGTAAAACTGAGGCCACCCTCCATTATTATATTGTGCCTTCAACAGATACTGTATACCACGTTCTGCAGCTGCAAGATATTGAGGATTATTATGCTTTTTATATGCCTTTAATAAGTATCTAATTTCTTTATTTGTAGCATCGTTATCAATAGTACCATCGTTTAAAGATGCATCGTCTATTAATCCTGCTTTTTCGGCAGGAGAAAGTTGTTTTTTATAATCTATTTTTTCATTGCCTATGTGCTTAGGCCAGCCTCCATACGAACGTTGATATAGCAACATATTATCTGCCACAGCATCCTGTGCATTACTATGCACTATTACCAGTATAAATACCAGCAACATTAATCCTGAAAGAATAATATGACTACTTCTTTTTTTCAACTACCCGTTTTTTAGTTTGATCAATTAACCATTTTACCATATCCTGCATAGCAGCATAATTTTCGTACTCTGCAGGTAGTTTTCTACCATCTGTATACTCGTTATAAAACCAAGGATCACCTACTGCAAATACAGTTCCTTTTCCTACTTTGGCAACAGCAATTATGGTGTCCTTTTTATCTGTCAATACTGGTTTTGCAGGCTTAGATAATGACAGTGTACTAATTTCTTTTAAATAAACTTTCTTGGCTGTTTTAAATACTTCATTGTTTTTAAAGGTAAAAGCTGCAGCATCAGAATAAGTTCCTTCTACATGATTACGACTATCCTCTTTAAATTGAATACCAAAGTTTTTCATTAATTGGTTGGTATGTTCAAATTCGGTATTCCCTTTGTCATTATGCAACACCACTAATATGCCCCCACATTTTACCCAATCTACAATATTTTTAATGTTTTCGGCCTCCAAGAAATGAGGGGTAGCAGTCTCTTCTTTTGTATCAGGATCTACTAAAATATATACTGCAGCATCTTTAAGGTTGTTTGCTGTAGGAGCATCTTTTAATGTTTCTGTTTTAAAACCATAGGCATTAAACACATGTCCAAATAAAGAAAACCCACCATTCGCTTTTTCATTCCATTGATAGTGATATGGCATTAATTTTCCGGTTACATCTTTCTTAAATTCAGCATTAAAATAATTATCCAGTTTAACGGTTAATCCACCTGTAGAAAAACCAGTTAACAAATTGTCCATCTCATTACATGCCAGAATTAAAGCGCCAATCCCTTTCGGATCGTTTGGAATAACTTTTTCTCCAATATAGTATTCATAACTACCATCTCTGTAAGGATCGCCCCCTAACCCACTTACACTTACAGTACCATTGAACGTTATTTGTCCATCTTTCTCTACTACAAACTGTTTTTGAATACCTCCATAACCGTATAATGCAGTGGTTAAATAATCCTTAGGAATATAACCCAGGCGAATAGATTTTGCAATACTATACACAAACATAGCACTTGCAGAAGCCTCTAAATAATTGCCTTTTTTATCCGGTAAGTTCATCACATCCCACCACAAACCAGTTTTTTCATCTCTTGTAGACTTGATAGCTTCTACCAGTCTAATCATTATTTGTTTAAGTGCTTGTTTCTTAGGATGATTATCCGGAAACTGCTCTAATACATCTACCAAGGCCATGGCATACCAACCCATAGAACGTGCCCAGAAATTAGGAGAGCATCCATTAGCAGGATTTGACCATTTTTCTTTTTTGCTTTCATCCCATCCATGATATAGTAACCCTGTAGCTTCATCTCTTGCATGATTTTCCATCCAGATAAACTGATTGGCTATATCGTCGAAAGCAGCAGAGTCGTGCACCAATGCAGCATACTCGGCATAGAATGGTTCGCCCATATATAAACCATCCAACCACATTTGATTGGGGTATCTTTTCTTGTGCCAGAAGCCTCCTTCATTTGTACGTGGTTGATTTCTTAACTGTTCTCTTAAAAGTGTTGCCGCTTTAAAATATTTTTCTTTTCCAGTTACCTTATATAAAGAGAGTAATACCCTTCCGCCCAAAACATTATCGATATTATAATCGCTTTGTTTATAGGTTCTGATATTACCATCTTCTGTTATAAACAAATCGGTTTGTTTCTGAATGTATTTAAAGTAATTACCATTTCCTGTATTATACCAGGTGGCTTCCAATCCTTTATTCAATAAGGCCTGATCATAGGTCCATTTTGCAGGTTTATTTTCTGCAGCCATAGAATCCTTCCAGAGATTCATTGCTGAATTGGAAACCTTTTCAGCAAGGGACATATTCTGTGCAGTGGATACGCCACTTACACAAACCAATAATAATATATTCAGGATTCTATTCATAATTACTTGAATGTAACTGGACTATTTTTAACTTCTTCGGCCAACACTACTTTTTGATCGCTGTTATCATAGTTAGTATTAGCAAATGTAATTTTATCATTTCTATCCCCAGTCACCTTTACTAAAAGAGCAGACTTGTTATACTTTAATTTATTGAAAGAAATATTACTACTGTTTTGTAAACTTATTAATGGGTTAGTTTCTGAAGCTTCAATATGAAGGTCCGTAATATTTAATCCATCAGCTTCTTCGCACACCACACCTATTTTAGCTTTGATAGACAGATTGCTAAGATTAATATTTTTGATACTCATTTCTGGCAATCCTCTTACAAATATTCCTTTCTCTGCACCATTACAACGAATGTTTTTAACAAAGAAATTTTTGAATTGAGGAGTACCTTCCGTAACAGGCAATAACTCTACTTTTGGTGCTTCTCTTTTTTCGCCAGGTTGCGGAACCGGATCTTTAGCAGCATAGTACATGTCGAACAAAATTGCTTCACCAGCAATGTCTTTCATGTTAATATTATCTATATAAATATTTTCTACAACACCTCCTCTACCACGGGTAGTCTTGAAACGTAAGCCAATATCGGTACCTATAAAAGTACAATTAGATACGTATAAGTTTCTGGCACCCCCACTCATTTCGCTACCTATCACAAAGCCGCCATGCGCATGATATACTATATTGTTTCTGATGATACCATTTTCGGTAGGCATCCCTCTTTTTCTGCCTTGTTCATCTTTACCACTTTTGATACAGATTCCATCATCACCTACATCAAACGTGCTGTTTTCCAGAATAAAGTTTTTGCAGCTTTCAATGTCTATTCCATCACCATTCTGAGCATACCATGGATTTTTAGCATATACATTTCTGATAATCAAATCTTCGCACATTAATGGATGTAAATTCCATGCTGGCGAATTCTGAAATGTAACCCCTTCCATCAATACTCTTTTACAGGAAGTAAGCACCACCATATTTGGACGAAGGAAATCTTTGATACTATCAAAATCGCTTAGTTTACTATTCGCCTTCCATACGCCAGGATCCTTTACAGTAGACCCTTTCAAAGACTTTTCTGAAGGATACCAGGTCTTTTTATCATGACTCAGTACACCACCTCTTTCATTAATTGTTTTCCATTGACCTTCGGTAAGTTTACCTTTCTTCACCATGCGCCAGGCATCACCATTACCATCTATAACACCCGATCCTGTAACAGCTATATTATCCGCATTGGTAGCAGACAAAGGAGATTGATTACGAACAGCCTTTACCCCTTCCCAGTTGCTTTCCAGAAGTTTATACTGGCTAAAATCATCTGTAAACTGAATGATAGCATCTCTGTTGACATGAAGGTTTACATTGCTTTTTAGTACAATTGGGCCAGTAAGCCAGAAGCCTCCGGGTACCAACACTACACCACCACCTTTACTACTACACTCATCTATTGCAGCATTAATGCTTTTGGTATTTAATACAAAGGGATCGGATTTAGCTCCGAACTTAACAATATTGAATGTGTCCTTTTTGAAAGATGTTGATTTTACTTTAGGTAAATTCTGTGCTTGAATCATTGTGAAGCCCACTAACAGGCTAGCCATAATAGAAACCTTTTTTTTCATTCCGTTGCTTATCATCATAAAAAATCAATTGATTTGAGAACCAGTAAACAGGACTTTAAGGTTATTGTTGTTTAGCATACCATTTAGTGCAGAATACAGTAAAAACAGCAAGCAAACAGTGTACAATCTTAAAATACAGAGTACAATTTTACCAACAAAAACTTATAGTTAGCTATACCATCTCCTTATTTTTTAGCGCAAACGATACCGAAATGGTTTGCGGTTGAATAAATGTTTAACAAAAAGGGGATTTAAGTATATAAAATTGGAGACACTTCGATTCAATAATGTAATAATTAATAGTAGTGTTATTGGCAGTTTGAAAAAGATATAAAATGGTAAATCAATGAGAATTGAATGCACCGTCATTATTAGGCCTAATGTAAATTATTGATATTAATTGTACATAAATACCCTTTGACACAAAAAGTAATAGTTAATCTGTTACAAGAAAAAAGATTTCACTGATACAACCGTCTTAACAGAAAAATAAATTAGGTATTGAATAGAATAGGTCTTTTTTATCCAATAGTGAATAAGATATTGAATAAAATAAGCCTTTTTTGCCCAATAGTGAATATGGTATTGAACAAAATATGTCCTTTTTGTCAGATAGCTAATAAGGTATTGAGAAATTTGTGTCCTTTTTATTGAATACCAAATATGGTATTGAGCAAAAGAGGTACAATTAATTGTATACCTTATTTCTAGGAGGTAAATA